>DASRUS010000254.1:0-7082 GCA_035687825.1 Myxococcota bacterium
GGGCGCGAGGGCGACGGAGAGAAACGAATCGAGGGACGAGACGGACCCGTCGGTCCGCCCCTCACCCAATCCGGCGTCATCGTTCTGTGCCACGAGATCCGCCACGTCCAGGCTGCCATCGTCCTGGAGCACGAAGATCTCGGCGTCGAAGAACGCGATCTCTCCATCGCCGTTCACGTCCACGGGCTCGTCGAAGCGGAAGTCGCCATCGACGTCCTCGACGTCCTGCTCCCAGCTCAGGACGTCGACTCCGACGGCTCCACCGGCCGTGACCGTGAAGGGATGGAAGTCGATCGTGGTCCCGCGCCGGACACCCTGGCCGAGCGTGTTGGTGGGGAGCTCGGCGCGGAAGTCGAAGACGTCTCGACCCTCTTCGCTCAAGCCCGCTTCGTCCAGGAGCTGGTGCACGTCGGAGTCGAGCGTGAACCGCAGCAGCCGGGTGATCGCGCGAAAGAAGCGCGCCTCCTGGTCGGTGGGATCGGCGGCGACCGCGGCTTCGCAGAAATCGTCTGCCGCGACGAGGTTTCGATCGAGGAAGAGCGAATCTCGGCAGTCCGCGACGTCGGCGTGGGCGGGGAGCGCCAGGAGCGCGAGCGAGCCTGCGAGGAGCCAGCGGCCGGGGGGCATGAGGGATCCCTTCGCGGCACCCCCCGAGCGCACTCTACGCGAGGCCGTGCTGGAAAGGCAAGCGCTGGCCGGCTGAACGATGTTCGGGCCAGGACCTTCGAGCGACCGCCGGGGCGAAGCGATCTCGCTTCCCCCGCGGCCTCTACCCCTGGATCCGCTTCTCCCGCCCCGCCCACTCCTTCTCGCGCAGCACGAACTTCTGGATCTTCCCCGTGGACGTCTTGGGCAGATCCGTGAACTCCACCGCCTTGGGACACTTGAAGTGCGCGAGCCGCTCGCGGCAAAAATCGATGATCTCCTGCTCCGAAGCCGCGGCTCCCGGCCGGAGCGCCACGAAGGCCTTCGGCACCTCGCCCCACTTTTCGTGCGGCATGGCCACCACCGCGCATTCGAGCACCGCGGGGTGCTTCACCACCGTGTGCTCCACCTCGATCGTCGAGATGTTCTCGCCCCCGCTGATGATGATGTCCTTCTTGCGGTCCCGGAGCTCGATGTAGCCGTCCGGGTGCATCACGCCGAGGTCGCCGGAGTGGAACCAGCCGCCGGCGAAGGCGGCGGCGGTGGCCTCGGCATCCCGGTAGTAGCCGAGCATCACGTTGTTGCCGCGCATCACCACTTCACCCATGTGAGCGCCGTCGGCGGGCACGTCGCGCATCTCGGTGTCCACCACGCGAAGATGCGTCGCGTGCAGGTACGGCACGCCCTGGCGCGCCATCACGCGCGCCTTTCCCTCCACCTCGAGGCCCTCCCAGCCGGGCTGCATCTCGCAGAAGACATGGGGTCCGTAGGTCTCGGTGAGCCCGTACAGGTGCGTCACGCGCACGCCCAGCTGCTCCATGCGGGCGAGCAGCGTCGGCGAGGGCGGCGCCCCGCCCGTGGCCACCCGGATCGGCGGATCGAAGCGCACGCCGCGCGCCGCGGGCGCCTCGGCGAGCGTGAGCAACACCGTGGGCGCGCCGTTCAGGTGGGTGACGCCTTCCTCGCGCACGAGGCGCAGGATCTCCGCGGGATCCACGCGGCGGAGCATCACGTGGGTCCCCCCCGCGCCCGTCACCGCCCAGGGGAAGCACCAGCCGTTGCAGTGGAAGAGCGGGAGAGTCCAGAGGAAGACCGAGTCGCGCTCGAGGCGCTGCACGATGATCTCGCCGAGCGCGTTCAGCAGGGCGCCGCGATGCGTGTACATCACGCCCTTGGGCCGTCCCGTGGTGCCCGAGGTGTAGTTGATCGAAAGCACGCGCTCCTCGTCGTCGCACGTGTTGCGGATCTCGCGCACGGGCGCGCCCGCCAGGAACTCGGCGTAGCTCGGCCCGTCGAGCGGCGTCCCCACGACGCCCTGCTCGGGGTCCTCGACGTTCACGAGCCGGGGGCGGGCTTCGAGCCCGCCCGGGACGCGCGCCACCTGCGGCGCGAGCTCCGGGTCCACGAAGACGACCTTCGCACCCGAGTGGTTCAGGATGTAGCCCACCTCCCCGGCCTGGAGGCGCGTGTTGATGGCGACGAGCGGCGCTCCGAGGAGGGGCGCGGCGAAGTGCGCCGCGAGCAGCGCGGGGACGTTCGGCGCGAGGAAGGCGACGCGATCGCCGGGGCCGACGCCCGCGCGGGCGAGCGCACCCGCGAGCCGGCCCACCTCTTCCGCGAAGCGCGCCCAGCTCCAGCGCGCCGAGCCGTGCACGAGCGCGGTCTTGGCCGGGAAGACGCGCAGCGTGCGCTCGAGGAAGACGAGGGGAGACAGGGGATCGCGGTGGACGGCGGGCGCGCCGCTGGAAGCCATGGCGCCGCAGTATACCCCGGACGATTTCGGGTGAGGCCGCGACCGCGCGCGGAGGACCGGGAGCCACCCGGACGGGGAGTCGGCGTCTCCGGAACCTCCGGAATCGCCAGCGGTTCACGGCCCCCGCGCGCGGTGCAAACCCTCACCCCGAAGGGCGCGGAAGAGCTTGCGCCGCTTCGGGCGCGGGCGCTGTGTCCAGCGTCACAGCGAGCGCCGCGAGGCCTCCACGCGCAGGGAACACGAAGACGAGCGGCCCATCACGGTGCAAGGGACGCGCAAGAAAATCCCCGGGAGCAGGCCCGCGCGGGCCCCACTGCGGCTACGGCATCCGCGCTCCCGGGGGCGGTGGCGCTGAGCTTGCATCCCAGGCCACACCGAGACGAACAGCGATTCGGCGTGAGCGTCTAGGACGCCTCCACCTCACTCGCCGTAGTGTTTTTCGATTGGTCCACTGATCACCTCCGTCTCGGCGTGGGGTTCCACCAGCGAGGCCCAGACCTCGCTTCGTGCCCGTGGGACTGCAGGCGGTCGCCGATCCCGCCGCCCCGGGTCGCCCTCACCCTCGGGCCGCCCACCGGCCCGCAGCGAGAACTCGGGGACGAGTTAGGCCCCTGTGCCGTACGGTATCGGAGGAGTCCGGCGCGGGCTAGAGCCGCGCGCGAGGGCCTCGTTTGGAGCCCCGCGCAGCGGATGCGTAGAATCCCGGCAATGGCGGCCGAAGAGACCGCGACGCTCCTCGTCTCCTGCCCCGATCGGCGCGGGATCGTGGCGGCGCTCGCCCAGCTCCTCTACGGGCACGGCGCCAACATCCTCGACGCCGACCAGCACACGGATCTCGCCGCCGGGCAGTTCTTCCAGCGCATCCGCTTCGACTCGGACGAGATGCACACCGATCGAGCGACGCTCGAGCGCGCCATCGCCGAGGTGGCGGAGCGCTTCTCGATGCAGTGGCGCCTCTCCTGGGCGGTCCGGCGCAAGCGCATGGCGATCTTCGTCTCGCGCTACGACCACTGCCTGTGGGACCTCCTGCTGCGCCACCGCGCCGGCGAGCTCGCCTGCGAGATCCCCGTCGTGGTGAGCAACCATCCGGATCTGAAGCCCGTGGCGGAGCAGTTCGGCATCGACTACCGCGTGTACCCGATCACGCCCGCGATCAGGGACGAGCAGGAGCGGCGCGAGCTCGAGCTCCTCGACGCCCTCCAGATCGACCTCGTCGTCCTCGCGCGCTACATGCAGATCCTCTCCGCCGGGTTCATCGCGCGCCATCCGGCGCGCATCATCAACATCCATCATTCGTTCCTGCCCGCCTTCGCGGGGAGCCGTCCCTACCACCAGGCCTGGGAGCGGGGGGTGAAGCTGATCGGCGCCACCGCCCACTACGCGACCACCGACCTCGACGAGGGCCCCATCATCGACCAGGCGGTGATCCGCACCTCGCACCGCGACTCCACCGAGGACCTGATCCGCAAGGGGCGCGACGTGGAGCGCCTCGCCCTCGCCGCCGCCGTGCGCGCGCACCTCGACGACCGCATCCTGGTGTACGGCCGGCGCACGGTCGTCTTCGATTGACGGCGCCGCAGCCGAGCGGGGCGGCGGTGCTGCCCCGCATGCTCCTGCTCGGCTTCGTGGCCGCGATCGCCGTCGGGGGCTGGATCGCGACCTGCGTGCTCTGGCGCTACCAGGACGCGATGCGGGAGATCGGGCTGCTCGCGACGCGGCGCTTCGAGGCGCCGACCCTCATCGTGCTGGGAAGCGGGGGCGCCTACGAGAACCCCGCGCGCTTCGGCCCGGCGCTCGCCGTCGGCGTGGGCGAGCACGTCGTCCTCGTGGACGCGGGGCGCGGCGTCGCGGAGGGTCTGCGCCGCGCGCGGATCCCCGTGAGCCAGCCCGGCGCCGTGCTGCTCTCGAGCCTGCTCCCCGAGAACGCGGTGGGGCTCGACGACCTCGCCACCGCGCGCTTCCGCGACCGGCGCGCGAAGCCGCTCCGCGTGATCGGACCGCCGGGGACGCGCGCCCTCGTGCGCGCGCTCTCGGAGGCGCACGCCGGCGCGATCGCGGTGCTCGCCGCCGAGCTCGGCCTGCCGCGGGAGGGCGCGGCCTTCGAAGCCGAGGAGATCGCCGAAGAGTGGACGGGTGGCGCCGGCGATCTCGTGCTGCGCGCCGCACCCCTCGGCGGCGGTCCGTTCCCCGCCCTCGCGTGGCGGCTCGACGCTGCGGAGCGCTCCGTCGCGGTGGTGAGCACAGCCTTCGCGAGCGAGCGCACGGCGGCGCTCGCGCGCGGCGCGAAGGCCCTCGTCGCGGGCGCGGTCCTCTCCGAGGCGGTGTCGGTCGCCCTCGAAGCGGGCGTTCCCGACTCCGCCCGGATCGAGAGGGAGGCCGCCCTGCTGCTCTCCCTCGACGACGCGGCGCGCATCGCGGCGCGAGCCGGCGTCGGCCGGCTCGTCCTCGTGCGTCTCCAGCCACCGCCGCTCTTCCACTTCCAGTTCGAGCGCGCGGCGGCAGAGGGCTACGCGGGCGAGGTCGTGGTGGCCGAGGACGGCGACGAGATCGAGCTCTGATCCGAGTTCGGATCAGATGGGAACGCCCGGAGGCTCGCTCTCGAAGGGAGCCGCCGGGGGGCGGAGGGGAAGCCCCGGCGGCGCGGGCCGGTCGTCGAAGTCGCGCTCGCCGGTGAAGCGTCGGCGCTGCTCCCGGAAGTACGACTCCCCCGGCTCGAGCCGGATCGCCTCGTCGATCGTCTCGACCGCCTCCGCTGGCTTGCCGAGCCGGAAGAGGACCTCGGCCAGCGTGTCCAGGATGTTCGCGTTGCTCCGCCCGCTCTCGCCCGCAGCGCGCTCGGCCAGCCGCAGCGCCACGTCGAGCGCGGGCGGCGTCGGCGAGGGGGAGAGGGCGATCATCCAGGCCGTGTCGTTCAGCAGCTCCGCCGGCGCGTGATCGAGGCCGAGCAGCCGCTCGCCCCGCCGAGGCAGGATCCCGGTCTCGCCCCCCGCGAGCTCGAAGGCCGCGGCCGACACCGAGGCCACGACCGCCACGCCGAGGAGCGCGTTGGCGGCGACGAGCCAGCGGGGCGCCACGGGCCGGCGCAGGAGCGGCGCGGAGACGAGCGCGGCCGCGAGCGCGCCCCCCGCCAGGCCTCCCAGGTGCCCCGAGGTCGCGACCCAGGGGACGAAGAGGAAGAGGAGGTTCTCGGCGACGAGCAGCCCCACGAAGATCCGGCGCGGGACGCGCCAGGCCGCGGGCAGCGCGTCGGCGTGGCGGTACTCGAGCCAGAGCATCGCGCCGACGAGGCCCATGGCGATCCCCGACGCGCCCACCACGCCCTCGAGCCCCGCGAGCGCCGCGCCCGCCATCGCGGCGACGCCCGAGACGATCATCACGAAGGCCGTGGCCGCGGCCCCGAGCGCGCGCTCGACCAGCAGACCGAAGGCGAAGATCGCGAGCAGGTTGAGCGGCAGGTGCAGGATCGGCCAGGTCGCGTGGAGCAGGTTCCCGGTGACGTAGCGCCAGGGCTCGACGCGCGCGAGCGTCGCGCCGAAGGCGGCGACCTCCTCGAGGAGGGGGTGAAACGCGAGCTGCAGGCCGAAGACGAGGACGCAGATCACCGCCAGGGCCGGCGTGGCCCGCACCGCCGCCGGGTGGCGCCAGCGCTCCTCGATCGCCGCCATGCGCGCGAGCTGGAGCCGACCCTCCGGGCTCGCCGCGATGCGAGACACGATCTCACGCACGAGCTCGTGGGCGTCCGCCGGATGGACGAACTCGGCGCGCGGCAGGAGCCGCACGCCCCGCGTGGTCCCGATGCGCAGGTGGCGGCGGCCGGGCGCCAGGTGCGTGATCTCCGACCAGGGGATGAGGCCCGAGCCCCCGAGAGAAGCGGCGCCCGGGGCGCGCATCCCGTCGCGGAGGACCTCGACGGCGCGCCCGCCGCGCAGGGGGAACGTGCGCAGCGCGAACGGGTCGGGGTCGGGGGAGTCCGAGGTCACCGGGTCAGGCTAGCAGGAGAGCCGTGCGGTCACCGAGGGCGCCGGCTGCCGAGGGGGTCGGCGCTCATGGCTCGGCCGCCAACAGACTTGGGTGTCACGTTGCGGGGGCAAGTTGCCTGGTTGCCTGCCGAAGCACGTGGCGGCCTGCGCTCTACTTCGCGCCGACCCCCTCGGCAGCCGGCGCTTACGCGTGGCTGAGCCTGCGCCGATCCGTTCGGCATCCGGCGCCCGCGACGCGTGCCTATGATTTATCGGGCACCGCCAGCGTCGGGAAGACGCGCGTGTAGAGGAGGAAGACCAGCGCGAAGGCGCCGAGGAAGCCGAGGGCGATCCCGATCTGGACCGGGCCGAGCCAGGACCACGACGCACCGGGCTCGAGCGACGGCCACACGAGCACGTTGCGCTCGAGCCAGAAGCCGAAGGCCACGATGAAGGCGATGGTCGCGAGGAAGCCGCCCGTTCGCTTCGGGCGCTGCCCGAGGAGCGTCCAGAACGGGATGATCCAGCAGCACGCCCACACCGTGAGCGTGAGCTTCGAGTAGGGCGCGTTCAGGCGGTCCCACACGAAGTCCCAGGTGTCCTGGAGGAACTGCGGGCCGAGGCGCGCCTCGATGAACTGCGTCTCCTCCGGGAGGTTCCCGTACCAGATCACGAGGTACTGCGACCAGAACAGGTACATCCAGAAGATGCTGAACGCGAAGACC
>DASRUS010000255.1:0-3742 GCA_035687825.1 Myxococcota bacterium
GCCCACCCGTGCGAAGAGGCTCGTGCGGCGGGCCGCGTCGCGCAGCGCGTCGGGCCCGAGCTTCGCCACGTCCGCGCCCGTGAGCACGGCGCCGTCGGCCTCCTCCATGCCGACGCTGCGCGCGACGGTCCGCGCCGTCGCCGGGTGATCGCCCGTGATCATCACGACGCGGACGCCGGCCTGCTGCGCCATGCGGACGGCGCCCGCCACCTCGGCGCGCGGCGGATCCCAGAGCGACACGATCCCGAGGAAGCGCAGGCCTTCCTCGCCGTCGTCCTGCGCGCTCGCCACGCCCAGCACGCGGAACCCCTCGGCGGCCCTCGCCTCGGCGCGGGCGAGCCAGCGCTCGCGCTCCGCGCCTAGGAGCGCGGAGCGTTCGAGGATCACCTCGCAGGCGCCCTTGAGAAAGCTCGTGCGCGTGCCGTCGCGCTCCACAGTTGCCCGCAAGAATCTCCAGGCGCTGTCGAAGGGCCGTCCCGCGACGGTCGCGAGCCGGGACCTCAGCGCGGCGGGATCGATCCCCCGGGCGCGCGCGAAGTCGAGAAGCGCGCGATCCAGGGGATCGCCGGCGCCGGTCTCGGGATCCGCGTCGTTGGCCACGACCAGCGCGAGGAGCGCCTCGGCCTCGTCCACGGCCTCGAGTGACCGCACCGAGAGGCGGTTCTCGGTGAGGGTCCCCGTCTTGTCGGTGGCGATCACGGTGACGGAGCCGAGCGCCTCCACCGCTTGCAGGCGCCGCACCACCGCGTTGCGCCGCGCCATCCGCTGCACGCCGAGCGCCAGGGTGAGCGCGACCACGGCGGGCATGCCCTCGGGCACCGCCGAGACGGCGAGCGCCACCGCGAAGAGGAGGATCTGCCCGAGCCGGTCGAGCCCCTCGGCCAGCAGGCCCGCCGCGACGAGGGACGCGGCCAGCAGGAGCACGCAGCCCGCGACCCGGTGGCCGAAGGCGTCGAGGCGGCGCTCGAGCGGCGTGCGGCCCGTCTCCAGTCGCGCCACCAGCGTGGCGAGCCTTCCCATGGCGCTCTCGGCGCCGGTGCGCTCCACCTCGGCCAGGGCGTTCCCGCGCACGGCGAGCGTGCCCGAGAGGACCTCGTCGCCCGCCGCCTTCTCGACGGGCAGCGACTCGCCCGTCAACACGGATTCGTCGAGCAGGAGACCGCGCGCCTCCCCGAGAAGCGCGTCCGCGGGCACGCGCTCGCCCGCCTCGAGCCGGATCACGTCGCCGGGGACGATTTCGGCGCTCGCGATCCGGGCGAGGCGTCCGTCGCGCAGCACCCAGGCCTGGGGAGCGGAGAGCTCGCGGAGCTGCGCCAGCGCGCGCTCCGAGCGGTACTCCTGGAGGACGCCGAGCCCCGAGTTGAGCAGCAGCACGAGGGCGATGACGATCGTGCCCGCGGGCCAGCCCCCGGCGCCCTCGTAGATCCACGTGCCTAGGTCGAAGGCGAGCGCGAAGAGGAGGATGTAGATGAGCGGGCTCTGGAACTGGCGCACGCTGCGCCGCCAGAGCGGAGGCGGAGCGGCCTCGGCGATGGCGTTCGGCCCGCCCTCCGCGAGACGGCGGACGGCCTCGGCGGTGGTGAGGCCCGGCGGCGAGGCGTGGGTCGGCATCGACGACGCGCGGGCTCAGCTCCGCGCGTCGTGGAAGATCACGCCGAGCGTGTAGCGGTCGCCGCGCGTCACGCGGGCCACGCCGTGGCGGAGGGTGGTGCGCACCCAGCCGCGCTTGCCGCGCGCGGGACGGTCCGAGGTCGCGAAGATCACCAGCTCGCCCTGCTCGGGAACGAGCGCCTCACCGATCGACTGGCTCCGCGGCCGCTGCTCCACGAGGAGGAAGGCGCCGCCCTGGTAGTCGATCCCCGGCCTCGACAGGAAGCACGTCAGCTGGAGGGGGAAGACGACCTCGCCGTAGAGGTCGCGGTGCAGGCAGTTGTAGCCGTCCGCCTCGTAGCGCAGCAGGAGGGGGGTCGGCTGGCGCTGTCCGCGCGCGGCGCAGTGACGCAGGAACGCGGCGAGGCTCGGGGGGAAGCGTTCCTCGCGCCCGAGCGCCTCGCTCATCCGGTTCGCGACGGGAGCGAGCTGGCGGTAGGCGTGGGTGCGCAGCTCCCGGACGAGGGTCGGCAGGGGATTCCCGAAGTAGCGGTACTCGCCCACGCCGAAGCGGTGGCGCTCCATGCAGACGGTCTTGCGGAAGCGGCGATCGTCGGCGTAGAGCGTCACGAGCTCCGCGCACTCGGCGGGCTCGAGGAGCCGGGGCGTCTGCGCGAAGCCGCGTTCGATCAGCGACTCGGCGATCGCCTTCCAGTCGAGACGGCGCAGGCGGTCGCGGATCGGCGGCCGAACGGAGCTCGAGGGCGCGGCGCTCACGGGCCGAAGAGGGTCGAGTGGAAGACGCGCAGGATCACGGTCAGCCCCACGCCGATCGCGACGCCGAGCGGCGGGAGCTCGCGCAGGCCGCGCAGCGTCTCCCGGCCGGTGAAGGGCAGGAACGGCGTCGCGGCGACGAACTCGCGGTAGCCGGGCACGTTCGTCGCGAGCTTGCGCTGGTCCTGGTGCCTGGCTCCGACGAGGGAGAAGGCGAGCATGCCGCCGAAGAAGGCCACGTCCGAGGCGGCCCCGTTCACGACGAGGTGGAGCGCGGCGAAGACGGCGATCCCCATGAAGAGTGGGTGGCGCGCGAGGAGGAAGACGCCGCGCGCCGAGCCGCCCTTCGAGCCGAGGAGCGAGGGGTTCGGCTGCACGAGGCTCGACGCCACGAGGACGAAGGCCGCGCCCATGCCGAGCTGGAGGAGCCAGAGCACGAGCGTGCTGCCCGGGCGTCCCCACAGGAGCGGACCCGCGTGCTTGCTCGCGAAGTAGACCCAGACCAGCGGGATGAAGAACGCGAACGCGACGAGGGAGTAGAGACCGAGGAACGGCGGCTCGCCGAGCTTCGCGACGAGGCGGCTTCGCACCGGGAGGCTCGAGAGCCCCATGTGGCTGCCGGCGAAGCCGACCCAGAGGAGTGCGAGCGCGATCGTGGGAGACATGGAAGAGACCCTCCCGGGCGCACCGCCACCGAGCATAGCTCCCCGCCTCCCGGCGACGAAGCTCGGGTCGTCGGCTCCCGTGCTATACGAGAGTGCATGGACCGGCGCCTGCTCTCCGCGAAGCCGATCCCGCCGCGCGAGCGGCTCATCGTGGCGCTCGACGTCCCCGATCCCGGCGAGGCGCGGCGCCTGGTCGCGACCCTCGGCGACGCCGTCCACTTCTACAAGCTCGGGCTCGAGCTCTTCCTGGCGGGCGGCTACTTCGAGCTCGTGCGCGAGCTCGGCGCCCAGGGCAAGCGGGTCTTCGCGGATCTCAAGTTCTTCGACGTCCCCGAGACGGTGGGCGCCGCGGTGCGCCAGCTCCGGGGCAAGGGCGCCGACTTCGTGACCGTGCACGGGAACGACGCGATGCTCGAGGCGGCGTGCCGCGAGAGGAGCGAGACGAAGATCCTGGCGGTGACGGTGCTGACGAGCCTCGACAAGGGCGACCTCCAGGACCTGGGCTTCCACTGCGACGTGCGCGAGCTCGTCCTCTCCCGCGCGCGCCGGGCGCTCGCGCTCGGCTGCGACGGCGTGATCTCCTCGGGCCTCGAGGCCGCGGCCCTGCGCCAGGAGCTCGGCGAGCGCTTCCTCATCGTGGTGCCGGGCATCCGGCCGGTGGAGAACCGCAGCGAGGACGATCAGAAGCGCGTCATGACCCCGGAGCAGGCCCT
>DASRUS010000256.1:0-6029 GCA_035687825.1 Myxococcota bacterium
CGCCGGCATCAACATCGCCGCCACCGAGGACATCCGGCGCGGCTTCACCGGCCTCGTGATCCGCCCGAACGCGTGGCGCTGGAAGCTCGTCGGCGAGCGCGAGGTGATCGCGCCGCTCAACTCCGCCCGGCCCGGCTATCCAACCTCGCCCGACCGCAACTTCGGCCCGAGCGGCCTTTCGGTGGCGGACGACCGCTGGGAGGTGCGCTGGGCCGCGGTGGTCGAGGGCGTCGCGCGCAAGCCCGTGGACGACGCGGCGCGCGTGACCCTGTACATCGACTACCAGACTCAGCAGCCGCTCTACTGGATCAGCCGCCGCACGAACGGCCTCCTCCTCGAGGTCGGCATCCAGGTGCACCGCTTCAGCGGCGACCTGCCCGACTACCCGGCCTGGCCGGACGGCGGCAAGGCGCACGTCTTCGACCCCGTGGCCGCGGCGTTCTACTACGTGCCGGGCAGCGCCGGCTGGCGCCGCGAGTCCTTCGGCGTGCGCTCGGTGCCCGTCGACCCCGACAAGATGCGCGAGCTCATGGCGATCGACGTGCTGGAGCGGCGGGGGCACTGACGCCGAGGGGGACCGAGGGGGTCGGCGCGAAGTAAAACGCAGGCCGCCACGTGCTGCGGCAGGCCTCGCGGCAACTTGCCCCCGCAACGTGACACCCAAGTCCGTTGGCGGCCGAGTCATGAGCGGCGGCCCCCCCGGCACCCACGCCCCGCGACCCGCCTCAGCGGAACCAGCCTTCCCTCTCCGCGAGCCCCTCCGCGACGAGCCCTCGGATGGCGTCGTTCACGACGTCCACCTTCTTCTCCATCACCGCGTCGTCGTCGTGGGGATCGCCTTCGAAGCGCAGCGGCTCGCCGAAGCGCAGGCGGAACTTCACGGGGAGCGGCACGAAGCCGAGGAGACCCAGCCACGGGAAGGTCAGCGTGATCGGGAACGCCGGCGACCCCACCAGCCGGCCCAGCCACTTCACGTCGGCCAGCGCCGGACTCTGCTCCTCGGCGCCCACGATCCCCACCGGCACGATGGGCGTGTCGGTATCGAGTGCGAGACGCATGAAGCCGAGGCCGAACCTTTGGAGCTGGTAGCGCTTGCGCCACGGCTTCACGAAGCCCCGCGAGCCCTCGGGGAAGACCATCACCGCCTCGCCGTTCTCCAGGATCTGGGTGCAGTTCTCCGGAGTTCCCACCACGCTGCCCGTGCGGTGCATGAGCACGTTGAAGAACGGGATCTGGGGCAGGTAGTACTCCGCCATGCCGCGCAGCATGCGCGGGGGCTTCGCTTCGAGGAGCATCGCCATGGCGAGCATCACGCCGTCGTACGCGAACGTGTTGCCCGCGTGGTTCGCGATGAGCAGCACCCGGCCCTCCGGCACGCGCTCGATGCCGTGCGTCTCGACGCGCAGCCAGTGGCGGTAGAGGAGTGCCATGGGGAGCGTGAGAGCCATGCCCCAGCGCGGATCCGCCCCGAACGGGTCGAAGCCGTACTCGTTGAGCCGCGTCGGGAGCTCGGCGATGCGCGCCTCGACCTCGCGCTGGAGGCGCGCCAGCGGCGGCGGGAGCGGCAGCAGCGTGCGGCGGCCGCGCCGCACGGGGACGCGCTGGAGCGCCCGGCTCGTCACGCGAGCTCCGCGCGCAGGAAGGCGAGCGCGTCCGCCCAGGCGCGGGCCGCGGCCCGCGCGTCGTACACGTCCGCCCGACGATCGTTCATGAACGCGTGGTCCACGCCGGGCACGATCTCGAAGGTCGCGCGCTTGCCCGCGCTCCGCAGGTCCGCCTCGAGCTTGCGCGCGGCCTCGGGCGGCACGAAGGCGTCGCGCTCGGCGAAGATGCCGAGCACCGCGGCCTCGAGCCCCGAGAGATCGAGGGTCACGTTCGGGTGGATTCCGTAGAAGTCCACCACCGCGCCGATGCGGCGGTTGCGCGTCGCCGCGAAGAGCGCGAGCTGCCCGCCCATGCAGAAGCCCAGCGTCCCCACGCGCGAGCCTTCCAGGGCGTCGTGGCCGAGGAGCGCGCGCACCGCGCCGTCGAGGTCGCGCGCCGCACGCGGGATCTCGAGGTTCATCATGAGGCGCCCCGCCGCGTCGGGATCCGAGGTGGACTCGCCCCGGTAGAGATCCGGCGCCAGCGCCACGAAGCCCTCGCGCGCGAAGCGGTCGCAGACGTCGCGGATCTGGTCCACGAGCCCCCACCACTCCTGGATCACGATCACCCCCGGCCCCCGCCCCGAGGCCGGCAGCGCGAGGTACCCGCGAGCCTTCTCGCCGTCGCTCGCAAACTCGATATCGCGCCCCGCGCGCGCCTCCGACATCTTCGCCTCCCGCTCGAACGCGGCCGGAGGATAACGCACGCGATACGGGATCAGGGTGCGCGGCGGGCGAGAACGGCCTCGAAGGGATCGCCCTCCGGAAAGCCGGCGAGACTCGGGAAGTCGGGGCCGGGCCGCGCCGGCTCGATCGACTCGAGCTCCACGCGCGCCGCCCGCGCGGCTTCCTCCAGCGCGCCGCGCAGCCGGCCCCGTCCGGCGCGGTCGTTGCGGCAGGCGAGGAGCCAGCCGCCCGCTTCGAGCCGCGCGAGGCACGCGGCGAGGAGCGCCACGAAGTCGCGCCTCACCGACCAGAAGCGCCGCCCCGCGGACACGGTGGGCGGATCGAGCACGATCCCGCGGAAGCGCTCGCGATCGTCGAGGCGCTCGAGGAAGCGGCGCGCGTCGCTCCGCAAGGCGCGGTGCGGACGCTCGTGAAGGTCGTTGGCGCGCAGGTTCTCGTCGAGCCAGCGCAGCCAGGCCGCGTCGGCGTCCACGCTCGTGACCTCGTCCGCACCCGCGGCGAGGAGCGCCACGCTGAAGGCGCCCGTGTGCGCGAAGAGGTTCAGCCAGCGGCCGCCGCTGCGCGCGAGCCGCGCCAGGCGCTCGCGGTTCTCGCGCTGGTCGGGGTAGAGGCCGACGCCGGGCGCGGGCGTCGCGGGCCGCGCGAGACCCGGATCCACCAGGAAGCGGAGCCCGCGCTCGCGGACCCCGAGGCGTTCGCCCGCGCGAAGCGAAGCCGGGAGCGCCCCCCGCGCGAGCCGCACGCACTCGAGCTCTCCCCGCGGCCGCTCGCGCAGGTGGATCACCTCGACGAGCGGCGGGTCGGCGCCGACGAGCGGCCGCAGCCGGTCGATCACGAGCCCCAGCGCTTCCTCCCGGACGAGATCGCAGGCGCGCCCGGTGACGAGCACGCGCAGCAGCGGGCCGAGCCGATCCACGAAGAGCGCCGGGAATCCATCGGCCTCGCCGTGGATCAGCCGAACCGCATCCGTCTCGGCCTCGGCGGACGGTTCCAGGAGCGCCCCGCGCCGCTCGAGCGCTCGCTCCACCCGCTCGCGCACGCTCAGCCCGGACTCCCCGCGCGACCATACGCGGGCCGCGACGCTCCCCGGCGTCTCGGCGCGCAGCAGGAAGGGAGACGCGGACCCGCGCGACTCGACGCGCAGGAGCGCGCCCGGACGGAAGCGGCCCACGTCGCCGGTCTCCGCGTCCGTGAGGACCCAGGGGTGGCCGCGCACGAGCGCCGAGCGGGTGGCCCCGGAGACGGCGAGCGCGGGGGCGTCGCGGGGAGCCCCGGGCTCGGGGGGGAACGCGGGCGACGCGGGCCAGTCGAGGTGGATCCCGTCCGCCTCCACGTCGATCCCCTCGGACGGGACGCGCAGGGAGACGAGCGCGAGGCGCGGACCTCCGTCCACGAGGAGGCCGCCGTGGAGGGGATCGCCCAGGGCGGGGGAGCCGAGCGCCGCCAGCTCCCGCCGGATCGCACGAGCCGCCGCGCCGCGAGGGGCGAGCTCGAGCTCCGCGAGCCCGTCGCGCTCCCTGATGACGTGAAATTGTGTCGATGCGGAATCGCCCGCAGCGCTCGCCAGGCTGCCGCTTCGCCACGGCGGCGTCGGCGCGAGCGCGCGATACACGAGGCGCGCGCCGTCGCCCGCCAGGGCGGCGGCCAGACGCTCCGCCGCCCGCGCGTCGCGGGCGACGAGGTCGAGACCCCGGGCCCCCACGCCGAGCACCGCCCGCTCCTCCTCGGGACCTCGCGCCGCTGCGGCCAAGCCGAGCTCCTCGGCTCCCGGCGCCCGCGCCCGCTCGAGCACCTCCCAGTCGGGTCCCGCGAGACGCGCCCGCGCGCGTTCGGCCTGCGTGGGCACGCGGATCTCCCGGGCCGGCAGCGCGAGCTCGACGAGCGCTCCCGGCGCCACGCGCTCGTTCGCACCCAGCGCGGGGCGCCCCTCGCACCTCACGCGACCCCCGGCGCACCAACGCTTTGCATCGGCGCGGGAGGCGCCCGGCACGGCCCGCTCGATCAGCGAGGCGAGGGCGATCTTCTCTCCGGGCGCGCGGAAGCGAAGCTCGATCACGCGCGGGTTGTAACCGTCTTGGGTCCGGCCGGCCAGCCGATACACTGGCCCCCGTGCAGCTCCCGCTTCCCCCCGATCTCTCGCCCGAGGACGTCCCCGCGCCGCTGCGCGCGATCCTGGAAAAGCTGCGCGCCGGCGGCCACCGGGCGCACCTCGTGGGAGGCTGCGTGCGCGGCTGGCTGCGCGGCGAGGCGGTGCGCGACTTCGACGTCGCCACGGACGCGCGACCCGAACGCGTGCTCGAGCTCTTCCCGCGCGCCGTGCCCATCGGGCTGCGACACGGGACGGTGATGGTGCCCAGCGCCTGCGGCCCGGTGGACGTGACGAGCACGCGCCCGGGCGCGAGCCTCGAGGACGATCTCGCGCGGCGCGACTTCACCGTGAACGCGATGGCCTTCGATCCCCTCGCGCCCCGCTTCGTGGATCCCCGGGGCGGCCGCGCGGACCTCGCCGCCGGCCGCCTGCGCTGCGTGGGATCCGCCGCCGAGCGCCTGCGCGAGGATCCCCTGCGCGGCGTCCGCGCCGCGCGCTTCGTGGCGACGCTGGGCCTCTTCCCCGACGCGGAGCTCGAGGCGGCGCTGCCCGCCTCGGCCGCCGCCCTCGACGGCGTCGCGCCCGAGCGGATCCGCCGCGAGCTCGAGGCGCTCCTCGCCGGAGCCGAAGCGGGGCGCGGCGTGGCACTCCTGCGCCGCACGGGCCTCGAGGCGCGGCTCGTGCCCGGCGCCCCCGACGACGCCCCGCTCCTGATGGACGCCCTGCCGTCCGACACCGAACTGCGTTGGGTGGCCTGGCTGCGCGGGACCCGCGCCGAGTCGATCCTGGCGCGGCTGCGCGTCTCGCGCCGCAGCGCCGAGCGCGTGACCCGTCTGCTGCGCCTGCACCCGATCGACGCCCAGGCCGATCCCGGGAGCCCCGTCTCCCTGCGGCGCGTCCTCGCGCGCGCGGGAGAGGACGGCGTGGCGGAGCTCCTCGCGCTGCGCGAGGCGGAGCTCGCGGTGCGCGCCCCGGCGGGCGCCGCCGAGAAGGACCCGCTCTCCAGCCTGCGCGCCGGGTTCGATCGCGAGCGCGGGCGGCAAGACCTCGCGCTCCACCGCCTGGACCTCGCCCTCGACGGCCGCGCCGTGATGGAGATCCTCGGCTGCCCCCCGGGCCCCGAGGTGGGCCGGGCGCTGCGCGCCCTCACGGAGCGCGTGCTCGAAGATCCGACGCTCAACACGGCGGAGCGTCTGCGGGAGATCCTGCTCGAACGCACGCACGAGTCGGGCGAGTGACGTCGAGGGAGGGGGTGCACCGGGGCTGGATCCTCCAACCGCTGACCCGCGTCCGCGACGGCCGCGCCGTGGTGCAGCTCTTCGGCCGCCTGGAGAGCGGCGCGGCCTTCCTGGTGGAGGACGCGCGCGCGGAGCCTTACTTCTTCGTGCGCGCGGACGGGGCCGCGACCCTGCGCGGCGAGCCGGGCGTGCGGGTCGAGCCGAGCGAGCTCGCGACGCTCGCCGGCGACGCGGTGGCGCGCGTCGTCGTCCCCCTGCCCGGCGACGTGCCCCCGCTGCGGCAGCGTCTCGAGGCGCGCCGCGCCCCTACCTACGAGGCCGACGTCCGCTTCGCGTACCGCTTCCTCTTGGACCGGGGCCTGCGCGGAGGCG
>DASRUS010000257.1:0-11172 GCA_035687825.1 Myxococcota bacterium
GATGTCCATCTCGATGCGCTCGAACGGGATCCCGAGCTGGTGCAGCAGCAGGCGCACCTTGTAGGCGTTGCCCGACGCCAGGTAGTCGTAGAGCTTGAGCACTCGCATCTCCCCGCGCGTGGCCCTCGCGAGCTCACGCCCAGGGCGGCGCGCCGTGGGGGTCGCGCAGCAGCCGCCGCGCCACCACCATGCGGTGCACCTCGTCGGGCCCGTCGTAGATGCGCGCGTAGCGCGCCTCGCGGTACATGCGCTCGAGCGGCGTGTCCCCGGTCACGCCGAGCGCGCCGTGCACCTGGATGGCGCGGTCGATCACATCGTGGAGCACGCGCGCACCCCAGAACTTGATGAGCGAGATCTCCACGCGCGCCTCGCCCCCCTCGTCGAGCGCGCGCGCCGCGTCGAGGGTCATGAGCCGCGCCGCCTGGATCTCCGCGGCCGACTCCGCCACGAAGCACTGGATCTCGCCCTTCTCGGCGAGCAGCGAGCCGTGCGCCCAGCGGGAGTTCGCCCGCTCGCACAGCAGCTCGAAGGCGCGCTGCGCCTGACCCAGCCAGCGCATGCAGTGGAAGATGCGCCCGGGGCCGAGGCGCTTCTGCGCGATCACGAAGCCCGCCCCGCGCGGCCCCAGGAGATCCTGCTTCGGCACCCGCACGCCCCGCAGGCGGATCTCGCAATGGTTCCCGCCGGTGTGGCCCATGGTCGGGATCACGCGCACGATCTCGTAGCCGGGCGCGTCCGTGGGGACGAGGATCGCGGAGAACTTCGCGTGGCGATCCGCGTCGGGCTCGGTGATGGCGAAGATCGTGGTGAAGGCGGCCCGGTTCGCGCCGCTCGTGAACCACTTGTGGGCGTCGATCACCCACTCGTCGCCTTCGAGGCGCGCGGTGGACTGCATGAGCGTCGGGTCCGAGCCCGCGACCTCGGGCTCCGTGAGGCCCACGGACGGGTAGATCTCGCCGGCGACCAGCGGCTCGAGCCAGCGCCGCTTCTGCTCCTGGGTCCCGAACAGGTGGAGCATGATGGAGTCCTGCATGGAGAGCGTCCCCACCGCCGCCTGACCCCAGTGGCTCCGCCCGATCACCTCGTTCAGGTACACGAAGGACATGAAGGGGAGCCCGCCGCCCCCGATCTCCGCCGGGTGTCCCAGCGCCCAGAGGCCCTGGCGCTTCGCCGACTCCTTGAGGCGGGCCATGGCCTCCCGGTCGCGCTCGCCCTCCGCGTCGAGGAGCGGCTCGGCGGGGATCACCTCCTCCTGGATGAACTTGCGCATGTGCTCGCGCAGCTCGCGCACCTCGTTCGTGAGCCCGTAGGTGGACATCGCTTCCCCTTCTCGCTGCAGGGGATTCTACCTCCCTCGCCTCCCGTGCACGTGCGCCCGCCTGCGGGCGGGTGTGACACCGCTCACTCGGATCTTCCGGTGGGCTGCCGACCGCTTGCGAGACCCGGACCCCGAGAAGCCCCGGGGCGGGCGGGAGGTCGAGCATGGGAATGACGCAGCTCGGAGGGCGCGCGAGGATCCAGCGCCGCACCCCCCGCTGGGTGGTGGAGTCCGGCGGCCCCCCCGCGCGGCGCGCGGCCCCGGCGCCGGCCCCGGCGGAGATCCTGCCCGAGCGACGTGCCTTCCCGAACCGCTACCGGATCCGACGCGCCGGTCGCGAGCGCGTCCTCGCCTGCGTCGAGGCGCCGACCCTCGAGGTCCGCCTGCGGCGCGGCTTCACGCTGACCGCCGCCGCGGCGCGCAGCGCGCCCCCGGGCTCGATCTTCCTGGACGGCACGGCGCAGGGCGAGCCCTTCCTCGACCCCGACCGCGCCGTCTACAACCTCGACCACCACGAAGGCTGCGTGCGGCTCTTCACGCTCGCCACCTGTGAGCAGGCGATGGTGCTGATCCGCAAGCGCCTCGATCTGCGCAAGCGCGACTGGACCGTGTTCGCGAACGACGCCGACCTCGATACGGTCCTCGCGATCTGGGTGCTGCTCAACCATCTGCGCCTCGTCGCCGAGGATCCCCGGCCGCGCGAGGCGATCATGCCCCTGCTGCGCCTGGAGGGGTGCATCGACGCCCTCGGCCTCGAGCTCCAGGACCTCTGCGCGCTCCCCCCGGAGCTCCTCGCGCGGACGCGCGCGCGGATGCAGGAGCTCCGCGCGAAGGAGCTGGCGCTCCAGGCGCAGGGCCGCTGGGAGAAGATCGACCTGCTCCCGTACGTCGCGAGCCAGCTCCAGGCGATCGACCGCCTGGTCTACCCGGCGGAGGAGTTCGAGGGCGTGGCGGAGATCGAGGAGCTCGCGCGGCGCGAGCTCGCGCGCGGCTCCGTCGCCGTCGTGTGTCGCTCGAAGGCGGGGATCTACGAGGTCGAGCGCCAGCTCCGCCGTGTGCACGGGGAGCGGCTCGGCGTGATCGCGCTCCAGAAGACGCCCGCGACCTACAGCCTGCGCCAGGTGGATCCGGCGCTGCCCGGCACCCTCGAGCAGGTCTACGCGCGGCTCAACCTCGTGGATCCGGCGTCCCACGGGAACCGTTCGCCCAACCGTTGGGGCGGCTCCGACGAGATCGGCGGCTCGCCCCGCGCGGCGGGCACGCGCCTCACGCCCGCCCAGATCGCGGCGGCGTGCGGCGACGCCCACGCGCGCCCCACGTGGCGCCGGCGGGCGGGCCGCGTCGCGCGCGCGGCGTTGCTCGCCGCCTCGCTCCTGGCCCTCGCCCTCGCGCCGGGCGCCCTGCCGGCCTCGGGCTTCGCGGAGCTCGCGTGGCTCGACGCGCTCGCCCTGGATCCGGCCCTTCTCTTCACGGCCGCGCTCAGCGCGCTCGCGGGTCTGCTGCTCCTCGTCCTCGGCCCCCGCGCGCCGGGCGTCTGGGGCCTGCGGCGCCCGTCGGGTCTCGACGCCTGGGCGCTGCTGCCCGTCGCCGTGGCGGGCGCCCTCGCGGGCGGCGCGTGGCGCGCGCCCGTCGGCACGCCGGCCGACGCGCCGCTCGGCGTCGCCTCGGTCGCGGCCCTGCTCGGCCTGCCCGTGGCCATCGAGCTCCTGTTCCGCGGCCTCGTGCAGGGAAGCCTCTTCGGGAGCTTCCGCGCCCAGCGCGCCGGGGGGCGCTGGTTCCTCTCGGCGCCGACGCTCGTCTCGAGCGGGCTCTACGCACTGGCGTGTGCGCTGCCGCCGCTCGCCGCCCTCTCGGCGCCGGGTCCGTGGTCGGGCCTGCATCCCCTCGCCCCGCTCGCCGGCGCCTTCGGCTTCGCCCTCGCCGCGGCCGCCGCGCGCGAGCGTTCCGAGAGCATCGTGGTGCCGATCCTCTTCCACTGGATCGGCGTGGGCGCGGTCTTCGTCGCGCTCGCCGTGGGAGCCTGACGCCGTCAGGATCCCGTGGCGAGGCGCCACGCCGCTCCGAGCACGGCGCTCGCCCCGAGCGTCGGCAGCATGCCGACCCGCAGGCGCAGCATGGCCACGAGCGCCCCGGCGGCGATCGCGAGCGACGCGAGGTCTACGCTCGCGACGTCCGGGACCAGGAGTCGCATCCCCCACGCGGAGCGCGTCTCCAGCGAGGCGAAGATCACGTGCAGGGCGAACCAGACCGCGAGGTTCAGGACCACGCCCACCACCGCGGCGGTGATCGCCGCGAGCGCGGCGTCGAGAGCGCGGCGCCCGCGCAAGGCCTCGATGTACGGCGCCCCGAGCAGGATCCAGAGGAAGCAGGGGACGAAGGTGACCCACGTGGTGAGCGCCGCGCCCAGCACTCCCGCGAGCAGGGGATCGCCGAGATCCGCGTGCCGGTACGCCGCCAGGAAGCCCACGAACTGGGTCACGAGGATGAGCGGCCCCGGCGTCGTCTCCGCGAGGCCGAGGCCGTCGAGCATCTCGCCGGGAGCCAGCCAGCCGTGGGTCTCGACCGCCGCCTGGGCGAGGTACGCGAGGACCGCGTACGCCCCGCCGAAGGTCACCACCGCCGCCTTGCTGAAGAAGACGCCGAGCTCGACGTACACGTGCGCGCGGCCCAGCAGGGCCACGGCGATCCCGATGGGGGCGAACCAGAGGAGCGAGCACACGGCGACCACGCGCAACGCCCGCGCCGCCGAGGGACGCGTGTGGGCGAGCTGCGCGTCGAGCACGGCGTCCGCGGCGCCGGCGCGTTCCCCGCCGGGGCGCTGCGCCGGGCCGACGAAGAGCTCCGGCCGCACGCGCGACGCGAGGAACCCGAGCGCCGCCGCGCCGACCACGATCGCGGGAAACGGGACTTCGAAGAGGAAGATCGCGACGAACGCGAGCGCCGCGATCGCGACGAGGGCGCGGCTGCGGAGCGCCCGCCGTCCGATCCGCAGCACCGCCTCGACCACGACCGCGAGCACCGCCGCCTTGAGCCCGAAGAAGAGCGCCTCCACGGCGCGCAGCTCGCGGAGCTCGGCGTACAGCACGCTCAGCACGAGCACGACCGCGGCTCCCGGCAGGACGAAGAGGGTCCCCGCCGCGATCGCCCCGGCCGTGCGGTGCAGGAGCCAGCCCACGTAGGTCGCGAGCTGCTGCGCCTCGGGGCCCGGCAGCAGCATGCAGTAGTGGAGCGCGTGGAGGAAGCGCTCCTCGCTCACCCAGCGCTTCTCCTCGACCAGGATGCGGTGCATGAGCGCGATCTGCCCGGCGGGTCCGCCGAAGCCGAGCACCCCGATCTTAGTCCAGGTGCGCAGCGCCTCGCGGAAGGACGGCGGCACTGTGCGGTGGCGGGATCCGAGGGGGTCGGGGTTCATGGCTCGGCCGCCAACGGGCTCCGAGGCCAGGACGGCGATCCGATCGACGAAGCTGCGCGGGCTCGTGCCGCAGCCCGTGGCGGCCTGCGCTCTACTTCACCCCGACCCCCTCGGACCCCGCCACCGATCGGTGTCATGCGGTGACCACGCGGATCAGGTTCGTGCTGCCCGCTTCGCCGGAGATGCCCGCGGTGGCGACCACCACGTCGCCCGGACGCGCGCAGCCGAGCTCGCACAGCTGCTCCACGCCGAAGCGGATCTGCGCGGCGTCGTCGCGCTCGCCCTGGTAGAGCACCGCGGTCACGCCCCAGTTCATGGCGAGCTGGCGCACCACGGTCTCGGACGCCGTGACCGCGAGGATCGGGCAGTCGGGCCGATACTTGGAGATGGCCCGCGAGGTGAAGCCGCTCGCGGTCAGCGTCACGATCGCAGCGGCCTCCAAGTGCTTCGCCATGGTGATGGCCGCCTGCGCCACCGCCTCCGTGACCACGTTCGCGGGGTTCGGCAGGATCTTCTGGAGGTAGCCGTAGTCGCGCAGCGACGCCTCCGCGGTGAAGGCGAGGCTCGCCATGGTACGCACGGCCTCCACCGGGTAGCGCCCCTTGGCCGTCTCCCCCGAGAGCATCACGGCGGACGTGCCGTCCAGGATCGCGTTCGCGACGTCGCTCGCCTCGGCGCGCGTGGGCCGCGGGCTCCGCTCCATCGAGTCGAGCATCTGCGTCGCGGTGATCACGGGCTTCCCGCTCATCACGGTGGTGCGGATGATGCGCTTCTGGACGAGCGGCACCTCCTCCACGGCCAGCTCGACGCCCAGGTCGCCGCGCGCCACCATGGCGCCGTTGGCCTCGGCCACGATCTCGTCGAGGTTCCGGACGCCCTCGCGGTTCTCGATCTTCGCGATGATGGGGATCTCGGCGCCGAGCTGCTCGAGCGCGCGCCGGACGTCCACCACGTCCCCGGCGCTCCGCACGAAGGAGACCGCCACGTAGTCCACGTCGTTCTCGGCGGCGAAGCGCAGATCCTCGCGGTTCGCCTCGCTGATGCGCGCCAAGGAGAGCGAGGTCTCGGGGACGTTCACGCCGACGTTGTTGCCGAGCTCGCCGCCGCGCACGACCTGACAGCGGATCGACTCGGAGTCGAGGGACACGACGCGCAGCTCGAGGCGCCCGTCGTCGAGGAGGATGGGGCTCCCGAGCTTGATCTCCGCGGGGAGCTTCTTGTACGAGATCGAGACCCGCTCGTGGTCGCCCACCTCCTCCTTCACGGTGAGCACGAAGGGGTCGCCCTCCACGAGCTCGACCGCTCCGTTGCGCACGAGGCCGGTGCGGATCTCGGTGCCCTTCGTGTCGAGCATGACCGCCACGTTCGCCGAGAGCTCCCGGCACGCCTCGCGGATGCGGTGCAGGCGCGCCTTGTGCTCGGCGAGGGTCCCGTGGGAGAGGTTCAGGCGGGCCACGTTCATGCCCGCCTCGATCATGCGGCGCAGGATCTCCGGGGAGTCGCAGGCGGGGCCGATCGTCGCGATGACCTTGGTCTTGCGCGGGCGAGCGGGCACGGCGGCTCCTTTCGGCCCGGGGGTCGGGTCGCGCGGAGGGTAGCGACTCCCCGGGATCCCCCTAGTTCGGCGCGAAGATTCTGATTTCCCCAGGGGAAAACCGTGGATTCTAGGCATGGATCGGTCGATCTTCAGTCGAACTCGATGACGATCCCTGGAAGATCTTAGAAAAAGAGGCAATTTCTGGAGCGTGATCCGAAGAGAGCGGGTGAGCGTCCGCGAAAGAGGCCTCTCTTCTGGAGTTTCCTTCGGCTCATGGGTGAGGATTACCTCGATCCTTCCGATCACTGCTTGGAACTCGATCCCGATCCAGCTAGAATCGACCCACCTTCGACCGGTTTACGCCAAAAACGGAGACTTGGAGAGCGAAGTGGAGCAGAAGATCCCCAGCGGAGGCGAGAAGGTCATCCACTGCCTGGAGCGCGAAGGCGTGGATTACGTCTTCGGCCTCTCCGGCGGGGCGGCGATGCCCATGTTCGACGCCCTGGTGGACTCCAAGATCCAGCTGATCCTGACCCGCCACGAGCAGGGCGCCACCCACATGGCCGACGGCTACGCCCGCTCCACCGGCCGGCCGGGGGTGGCTCTCGTCACGTCGGGCCCCGGCGCCACGAACACGGTGACGGGTCTCCTGACCGCCCTCATGGACTCCTCGCCCATCGTGGTGCTGACCGGCCAGGTGATCACGCCCATGCTCGGCAAGGACGGCTTCCAGGAGGCCGACGTCACGGGGATCACCTACCCCGTGGTGAAGCACTCCTATCTCGTGAAGGACGCCGAGCAGATCCCGCGCGTGCTGCGCGAGGCCTTCCACGTGGCGACCACGGGCCGGCCGGGCCCCGTGCTCGTGGACATCCCCAAGAACGTGGGCCAGGGCCCCTGCCACGCCCCCTTCACGGACGAGCTCGACCTGCCGGGCTACGCGGTGCCCGGCCGCGGCGACCCCGCGGCCATCGCAGAGGCGGCGCGGCTCCTCTCCGAGGCGAAGCGCCCGCTCCTCTACGTGGGCCAGGGCGCCGTGATCTCCGGCGCGGGCAAGGCCGTCACCACGCTCGCCGAGAAGCTGCGCGCCCCGGTCGTCAACACGCTGCTCGGCAAGGGCGCCGTGGACGAGACCCACCCCCTGCACCTCGGCATGCTGGGCATGCACGGGACGGCCTACGCGAACAAGGCCGTGGTGGGCTGCGACCTCATCATGGCCATCGGCGCGCGTTGGGACGATCGGATCACGGGGCGCGTGTCCGATTTCTGCACGAACGCGGTGAAGATCCACCTGGACGTGGACCCCGCGGAGTTCAACAAGGTGATTCGTCCGCACGTGGCCATCCACGGCGACGCGCGCCTCGTGATCGAGGACCTGATCCCCCTGGTCGAGATGGGCGAGACCGCGGAGTGGCTCGCCCAGTGCCGGCGCTGGCGCAAGCAGTACCCGCTCCGCTACCCGAAGCAGGGCGGGCTGCGCGCGCAGCACGTGCTCGATCGCCTGAACGCGCTCACCCAGGGCGACGCCATCCTCACCACCGACGTGGGCCAGCATCAGATGTGGGCGGCGCAGTTCTGCCTGGCGCGCCGCAACCGCCACTGGCTCTCGAGCGGCGGCGCGGGCACGATGGGCTTCGGCTTCCCCGCCGCGATCGGCGCGCAGTTCGGCAACCCCGACAAGAAGGTCTGGGCGATCGTGGGCGACGGCGGCTTCCAGATGACGCTCTGCGAGCTCGCCACCGCGCAGATCCACCGGCTGCCGGTGAAGGTGCTGATCATCAACAACAACTACCTGGGCATGATCCGCCAGTGGCAGGAGCTCTTCTACGAGAACCGCCTCTCGGGCTCGGACCTGGAGGGCAACCCCGACTTCGTGAAGCTCGCCCAGTCCTACGGCGTGAAGGCCCTGCGCATCCGCCGGCCGGCGGACGTCGATCGCATCCTGCGCGAGGCGCACGCGTACCGGGACGGGCCCTGCGTGGTGGTGGCCGAGGTGGTGAAGGAGGACAACGTCTTCCCGATGATCCCGGCGGGCGCGGCGGTCTCCGAGATGATCATCGAGCCGCCCAAGCACAAGCTCGCGAAGCCCACCGGGAGCACGTGATGAGCGCGGCTCCCGCGACGACGACCGCCGCGCCCGCCAAGCAGATCCACACGATCTCGCTCTTCGTGAACAATCAGCCGGGCGTCCTCGTGCGCGTGGCGCTCGTCTTCTCCCGGCGCGGCTTCAACATCGAGAGCCTCGTGGTCTCTGCCACCGCCGAGGGGCGCTTCTCGCGCATGACCATCACCTGCACCGGCTCCCAGGAGGACCTGGAGCAGGTGGTGAAGCAGCTCGCGAAGCTCGTGGACGTGGTGCACGCCATCGACCACACCGGCGACGAGTCCTACGAGACGGAGATCGCGCTGCTCAAGCTCGAGGCGCCGCTGGACCGCCGCACGCAGATCCTCCAGATCGCCGAGCACTTCAAGGCGCGGGTGGTGGATTACGGCACGGAGTCGCTGATCCTCCAGGTCTACGGGTCGAGCGAGAAGCTCGACGCCTTCATCGATCTGATGCGCCCCTTCGAGCTCGCCGAGCTGGTGCGCTCGGGAAAGCTCCTGATGGCGCGGGGGAAGCGGGTGACGTGAGCGCCGGAGATCGCGGACGCACCGCCGTCGTCGTGGGTGTCGGCGCGAGCCGCGGCACCGGGGCCGCGTCGGCGCGCCGCTTCGCGCGCGAAGGCCTCCACGTCTTCCTCGCGGGCCGCACCGCCGAGCGCCTGGAGGCCGTGGTGAAGGAGATCGAGGCCTCGGGCGGTCGCGCCACGGCCGTCCCCACCGACACCACGCGCGCCGAGGAGGTGGTGCGCCTCCTCGACCGCGCGCGCGACGCCGGCTCCCTCGATCTCGTGCTCTACAACGCGGGCAACAACCGCCTGCGCCCGCTCCTCGAGATGAGCGACGCCTTCTTCGAGGACACCTGGCGGCTGTGCTGCTTCGGGGGGTTCCTCGTCGGCCGCGAGGCGGCGCGGCGCATGCTACCCCAGGGCTCGGGCACGATCCTCTTCACCGGCGCCACCGCGTCGCTGCGCGCGCGTCCGCCCTTCACCGCCTTCGCCGCCGCGAAGGCCGCGCTCCGCGCGCTCGCCCACGGGATGGCGCGCGAATTCGGACCGCTCGGCATCCACGTCGCACACGTGGTGATCGACGGCGGCATCGACGGCGACCAGCTCAACACCGCCTTCCCCCAGTTCAAGGACCAGCGCGGCGCGGAGGGCATGCTCCAACCCGACGCGATCGCCGACGCCTTCTGGACCCTGCACGCGCAGCAGCCGAGCGCCTGGACGCTCGAGCTCGACCTGCGGCCGTACAAGGAGCCGTTCTGACGGCGGCCTCGAGGAAGATCGCCGCGCCCGGATGGAGCGCGCCGGGGTAGAATCCGCGGGGAGGGACAAGCCATGCGCATCCGCAAGCTCGGTCGCACCGGACTCAAGGTCTCGCAGCTCTGTCTCGGCGCCATGACCTTCGGGAACAAGGAGTGGGGCTGCGACGAGCCCACCTCGAAGCGCCTGATCGACCGCTTCCTCGACGCGGGCGGGAACTTCATCGACACCGCCGACACCTACTCGAACGGGCTCTCCGAGGAGATCACCGGGCGGGCGCTGAAGGGCAAGCGCCAGCAGGTGGTCCTCGCCACGAAGGTCGCGGCGCCCATGGGGCCGGGCCCGAACGACCTCGGCCTCTCGCGCCGCCACGTGCTCGACGGCGTGGACGCGAGCCTGCGCCGCCTCGGCAGCGACTGGATCGACCTCTACCAGGTGCACGCGTACGACCCGACCACGCCGCTCGACGAGACGCTGCGCGCCCTCGACGACTGCGTGCGCGGCGGCAAGGTGCGCTACGTGGGCTGCTCGAACTACTCCGCGTGGCAGCTCATGAAGGCCACGGCCCTGGCCCGCGAGCTCGGCACGGCGCGCTTCGACGGGCTTCAGCCGCAGTACTCCCTCGCCTGCCGCAGCATCGAGCGCGAGCACCTGCCGCTCTGCCGCGAGGAGGGGATCGGCGTGATTCCGTGGAGTCCGCTGGCGGGCGGCCTCCTCACCGGCAAGGTCCGCAAGGGCAAGGCGGGCGAGGGGACGCGCGCGGCGGTGGATCCCAACTGGAGCCGCTTCCGCACGGAGAAGAACTTCGAGATCGCGGAGACCGTCGTGGAGGTGGCGCAGTCGCTCGACCGGACGCCGAGCCAGGTCGCGCTCGCCTGGGTGATGGCGCAGCCCGGGATCACCGCTCCCATCTTCGGCGCGCGCACGCTGGAGCAGCTCGAGGACAACCTCGGGGCGGCGCAGGCGGTGCTCCCCGAGGAGGCGCGCAAGCGCCTCGACGAGGTCTCCGCGCTCGAGCTCGTCTACCCGTACGACTTCCACGAGCGGGTGCGCGCCATCACGAGCCAGCTCGGCTAGCCCCGGTGCGCCCCACGCCGGGCCCGACGCGACGAGCCCGCTCGACCCTCGCGTCCGTCGAGACCGAGTTCTTCCGCATGCTGAACCGGCTCGTCGAGCCGCGCATCCGCGCCGGCTGCACGTCGCCGCGCCTCGCGCCCGGCGGGCTCGTCGTGGTGGAGATCACGGGGCGCAAGACGGGCCGCAGGTCGCGCGTCCCCCTCGCCGCGACGCGCATCCAGGGCCACATCGTGGTGAGCACGTTTCGCGGGCGCCGCTCCCAGTGGGTCCGGAACCTGCTCGCGAACCCGGAGGTCCGCGTCTGGAGCGACGGCCGGGCGCGGCGCGCGCGGGCGGTCGTCCTGGCGCCCGATCACCGGCCGCGCCGGGCGTCCGCTCTGCCGGCCGTGCTGCGCTGGGTGCTCTCCTTCCTGGTGCCGTACACCTACGCGGGCTGGGCCTTCGCGGTGCTCGCGCCGGAGAG
>DASRUS010000258.1:0-5173 GCA_035687825.1 Myxococcota bacterium
CGATCGCGTCGCCCGGGCGCTCGCGGCGGAGCGCCTCCACGACCAGCCTCTCGCAGGCGTGGTCCACCTCGGTCACGAGATCCGTCGCGGTGCTCTTGGTGCTGATGCGCAGGTTCGTGCGCCAGCGCTCGCGCTGGAGGGCCCCGGCCTCGCGGGCGAGGCGCACGGCGAGGTCGAGGACGGCGCGCGTCTCCTGGCTCACGCTCCCTCCGCCGGCAGGCGGTAGAAGCGCCGGGCGTTCCCGGTGGTGGCGTGCGCCAGCGCCTCGACGCCGATCCCGCGCAGGCGCGCGATCGCTTCGCCCACGAGGGCCACCCAGGCGGGCTCGTTGCGCTGCCCGCGCCGGCCCTCGGGCACGAGGAAGGGAGCGTCGGTCTCGACGAGGATCCGATCCAGGGGTAGGGCGCGCGCCACCTCGCGCAGCGTCTTCGTGTTCTTGAAGGTGACGATCCCCGAGAAGGAGACGAGGAGGTTCTCGTCGAGGGCGCGCGTCGCGAAGGCGAGGTCGTGCGTGTAGCAGTGGAGCACGCCCGGGACCTCGGCGCACGTCTCGGAGCGCCAGATCTCGAGGAGCTCGTCGTAGGCGCGCGGCCCGTCGTCGCGCACGTGGAGGGAGACGGGGAGACGGAGCTCGCGCGCGAGGGCGAGCTGCTCGGCCAGCACCGCGCGCTGCGCGTCGCGCGGGGAGTTCAGGTAGTGGTAGTCGAGGCCGCACTCGCCGACCGCGACGACGCGCGGCTCTGCGAGCCACTCGCGCAGACGACGCCGTCCGGTGTCGTCGAGGAGCTTCGCGTCGTGGGGATGGACGCCCGCCGTCGCGAAGACGCGGGGATCGCGACCGGCGAGCTCGACGGCGGCGGCGTTGCCCTCGATCCCGTAGCCCGCGCCGATGCAGATCAGGGCCTCGACGCCGGCCTCCCAGGCGCGCGCGAGCACGGCGTCGCGGTCCGCGCCGAAGGGGTCGGCGGTCACGTGGCAGTGGGAGTCGATCCACACGGGCGGGCTCGCTCAGGCGTTCGGGTGCGCGGCGTGCGGGGCGGCGCGCTCGGCGCGGAGCGTCTCGCGCACGGCCAGGAGGGCGCGCTCGGCCACCATCTGTGGGTTCGCGTTGCGCTGCGCGAGGGACTGCCGGCAGGCGTGGAGCGTCGCGAAGGCGTCGAGGTCGCCGGCCACGTCGCGATCGCCCGCGCGCACGCGGTCCACCACGCGGTCGCGCAGCCAGGCCGTGGCGGTCTCGAGGAGGCCCGCCACGGCCACGGCGCCCGTGCGTCCGCCGCGGTACTCCTCCGCCCAGTCGAGGACGTCGGCGAGACTCGCGTCGCCGAGCTGCGCGAGCCGGCGCGCGGCCTCGCGCACGGGCTCGGGGGCGTCTTCGCCGACGAGCCGCTCGGGTCGGCTCGGGCGGAAGGGGATCCTCTGACAGCGGGAGCGCACGGTCGCGAGCAGGCCCGCGGCGCTCGCCGCGACGAGGATCACGGTCGTTCCCGGGGGCGGCTCCTCGAGCAGACGCAGGAGCGCGTTCTGGGCCTCCTGGTTCAACCACTCGGCGTCCGCGATGATCGCCGCCTTGCGCTCCCCTTCGTTCGCGCGCAGGCAAAGGCGGGCCTGGAGTGCCCGGATCTGGGCGATGCGCACGCGCGTGTCTCCCGCGCCACGCTCCACGAAGAGGAGGTCGGGGTGGTCGCCCACGTGCCGGTAGAGCGGGCCGCTCTTCCCCGCTCCGTCGAGGGCGATCTCCTCGCGGGGCGCCGAGCGTCGGCACGCCGAGCAACGCTCGCAGGGTCGCGGCATCTCGCCCTCGCAGACGAGGGCGCGCGCGAAGCGGAGCGCGGCGCCCCGGGGTCCGGGCCCGGGGCCCGAGAGGAGATAGGCCGAGTGGATGCGCCCGCTCCCGACGGCGCGGGCGAGCAGGCCGTCGGGATCGTCGCCCGGGGGCGGGCCCGCGGCGGCCGCCGGCGGCGCCGGCTTCGCGGCGGGCTTCGCTCCGCGCGCGCCCGGCGGCTTTCGTCTGGCGGCCACGGGCGGAATCTAGCGGCAGCAGGGTCGCAAGGCGCGGGCCGAAGCCCGGGCGCCGCAAGGTCCTCAAGTCGCGGACCGTCCCAGCCGATCCGGGGGGCACTCGGGGAGGGCGGACGCGGCGCGCCGGTCACGGGCGCCGTCCGGGTGCCACACCCGCGAAATGGGGGAGAGACTCATGGCGTTCGGTCGGGATCGGGCGACGGAGACGAGCTTCGGGACCACGACGGGGGGCGAGGCGAGACCCGCCGCGACGGGAGCCCTCACCGCGTTCATCGATCAGGGCTCGGAGTTCGAGGGCAAGCTCTCCTTCAAGGACACGGTCCGCATCGACGGTCACTTCAAGGGCGAGATCTCGAGCCAGAACACGCTCATCGTCGGTGAGACCGGCGAGGTGGACGCCAACATCGAATCGCAGACCGTGGTCATCAGCGGGAGCGTCGTGGGGGACGTGGTCGCCCGGCGCCAGCTCGTCGTCCACAAGACGGGCCGCCTGCAGGGCAACGTCGAGACCGAGTCGCTCGTGATCGAGGAAGGCGCGCAGGTGAACGGCCAGGTGAAGATGACCCGCGAGCCGAAGGCCGCGCGACGCCTCGAGGCCCTGGACGGCGGAGCCCCCGACCTCAAGCTCTGAGTCAGCGCCGGAAGCGCCGGAAGTCCGGCTCGCGCTTCTCCGCGAAGGCGCGCACGCCTTCGCGTGCCTCGTCGCCTGCGTAGTAGAGCTCGAGCGCGGTGTGCGAGAGCACCGACTGGCCGCCGATGTGGTCGGTCTCCGCCTGGAACGACGCCTTCGCGATGCGCAGGGCCGTCGGGCTCTTGGCGAGGATCTCCTCGCACCAGCGCGCGACCTCCGCGTCGAGCGACCCACGCGGCACCACCGCGTTCACGAGGCCCATGGCGAGGGCTGCCTCCGCCGTGTAGCGGCGGCACAGGTACCACATCTCGCGCGCCTTGCGTTCGCCCACGAGGCGTGCGAGGTACGTGGTCCCGTAGCCCGCGTCCACGGAGCCCACGCGCGGGCCCACCTGACCGAAGATCGCGTGGTCCGCGGCGAGGGCCAGGTCGCAGAGCACCTGGAGCACGTTGCCGCCGCCGATCGCGTAGCCGTTCACGGCGGCCAGGACGGGCTTCGGAATCGCGCGGATCACCTCGTGCAGGCCGAGGATCCCGCCGCGCCGGAAGCCGTAGTCGCCGGTGCGCTCGCGCTCCTTCTGATCGCCGCCGGAGCAGAAGGCGCGCTCCCCGGCGCCGCGCAGCACCACCACGCCCACGGACGCGTCGTCCCAGGCGCGGTAGAAGGCGTCGGTGAGCTCCTCGACGGTCTGGCCCCGGAACGCGTTCAGGCGCTCGGGGCGGTCGATCAGAATGCGCGCGACGCCCCCGGCGCACTCGTAGCGGACATCTTCGTAGCTCAATCGCTCAGCTCGAGACGAGGAACACCTCGTCGTTCTCGCGCACCCGCTGGCTCACGTGGATCCCGAGGTCCTGGCCGGCGCGACCGGACTGCACGGGCTGGCGGTCGAGCTCGATCCGGTCCACGCGCTGGTAGAAGTCCGTCGTGTGACCCCGGATGTGGAGCGTGTCGCCCACCTTGATCTCGCCGCGCTCGATCCGCACGATGCCCGCATCCACGTGCGGGTAGTAGTGGGTGATGAGGCCCACGCGCACGGGGAGCTTCGCCTCGACGCGGGGCCCCGCGGCCTTCGCGGCCGCGGGCTGCGGCTTCGCCGCGGCCTTGGCGACGGGCTTCGCCGCCGCGCTCGCCACGGGCTTCGGGGCCGCAAGCTTCAGGGCGGGCTTCACGGCCGGCTTCACGGCGGGCTTCGGAGGCGCGCTCTTCGGCGCGGGAGCGGGCTTCGGTGCCACCGGCTTCGGCGCGGCGGTCTTGCGCGCCGGCTTCGCGGCGCTCTTCGGCTTCGCCGGCTTCTTTGCCGCCCTCGGCGGGGCGGCCTTGCGCCCGGCACTCTTCTTGGCCGCCTTCTTGCGCGAAGCCTTCTTCTTCGCGGCCTTCTTCGCGGCTCTCGCGCGAGCCGGCTTGCGCGCGCCCTTGCGCCGCGCGGGCTTCTTGCGGGCTGCCTTCTGCTTGCCTGCGCTCTTGCGTCGAGCGGTCATCGCCACCCCCTTCCGAGGACTCACGGTCCATCGTCGCTGCGAGGCCCGACCTCGCCGCGCCCACCGCGCGCGGCACCCGAGCCACGTCCGCGCGGGCTGCATTCTAGGCTTAGGGCAAAAGCGAGGTCAACGAAGGGCCGGCGCGGGGCGCGGTCGCGCGGGTCGGCGGGGTCGCGTTGAGGGGGTCGCGGCGGCGCAGTAGGCTCGCGGCCATGCGCGTCACGGTGCGTCTCTTCGGCTCGGCCCGCGAGGCGACGGGCACCCGGGACCTCGGGGTCGAGCTTCCGGCGGGTGCTCGCGTGGCCGACCTGCGCGCCCGGGTGGCGCGGGATCACCCGGCCCTCGGTCGCCTCGGGCCGCGTCTGCGGGCGGCGCGCAACCTCGAGCTCGTGGGCGAGGAGGAGCCCCTGGCCGACGGCGACGAGGTGGCGTTCCTGCCGCCCGTCTCGGGGGGCGGTGCTCGCTGCACGCTCTCGGAGCGGCCGCTCGACCCCGACGAGGTCGCGCGCCGCGTGCAGGGCCCGGACGCGGGTGGCCTCGTCAGCTTCGCGGGCGCCGTGCGCGAGCAGGCGCGGGGGAGGCAGATCCGCTTCCTCGAGTACGAGGCCTACGCGCCCATGGCCGAGCGCCAGATGGAGGCGATCGCCGACGAGGCGGCGCGGCGCTGGCCGGGCGTGCGGGTGGCGATCGCCCACCGGGTGGGGCACCTCGAGATCGGCGAGCTCGCGGTGGTCGTGGCTGCGGCGGCGCCGCATCGCGCCGAGGCCTTCGAGGCCTGTCGCTTCGCCATCGACCGGCTCAAGGAGCGCGCTCCGATCTGGAAGAAGGAGGTCTCCACGGACGGGGCCGAGTGGGTGGACGAGCACCCGTGACCGGACGATCCCACCCGGAGGACGAGGACGCGAACGTCCAGGCCCACCGCGAGGCGGCGCTCACGCGGGTTCCCTGCGCGGTCCTGACGGTGAGCGACACCCGTGATCTCGAGACGGACGCGAGCGGCGCCCTGGTGGTGGAGCTCCTCACCGGCGCGGGGCACCCGGTGGTG
>DASRUS010000259.1:0-5858 GCA_035687825.1 Myxococcota bacterium
GCCTCGCCTTCATGAAGTTCTCGAAGTAGGCGCGCTCGATCACCGCCACCCGCGCGCCCGCGTCGCCCACCACGTACTCGATCTGCTCCGGCGACGAGGTCTGGTACACGGAGAACGGGACCGCGCCGAGCAGCATCGCCGCCACGTCCACCAGGTGGAACTCCGGGCGGTTCGCGAGCATGAGCGCCACCGGGTCGCCCCGCCCGACGCCGAGGCGCGCGAGGCCGCCCGCGAGGGCGTTCGCGCGCCGCTGCACGTCGCCCCAGGTGAGCGCGACCCTGTCGTCGAGCGTGCGCAGCGCGAGGCTTCCGGGATGCGTGAGCGCCGTGCGCAGGAACGCGTCGTTGAACGAGGAGAGGTTCTCGAACCGGGACATCGGGCTCACTCCCCCTCGCCGGTGACGCCACCGCAGGCGGCGAGGCGCTGGCGCAGGTCCGTCCCGCGCTCGCGGCGGCGCTCGCGCTTCGCGTCGGTGTCGCACAGGCGGTCGAGCACCTCCTGGCCCCAGGCCAGGTGGCGGCGCGTCTTGCGCACGACGTCGTCCAGGAGCTCGATGCTGGGCGCGTCGCAGATCTGGTCCGTCTCGCGCAGCGTCCGCTCGTAGACCTCCACGAGGTGCGGGAGCAGCACGTCGAAGACGCCCGCGAGCTTCTCGATGCTGTGGTCCGGCGACTCGGGCTCGGCAACGGCCTGGACGAAGCTCGCGAAGCCCTGGTTCGGCGACTCGGAGGCCGCGATCGCCTTGCGCCCGCAGCGCAGCTCGGGGAGCCGCTTGCCCAGGGCGTCCGCGGCCTGGGCGGTCTCCCAGGTGATCTTGCCGAGCCCCGTCTTCACGGGGACCTCGGGGATCGTCGCGATCCAGCCGCCGAGGGTCAGCATCAGCCACTCCTCCGCGTAGCGGAAGTTCCGCACGCGACGCGCGGTAGCCTCGACGTCGTAGCGGCCGTGGAGCTGGCGCAGGTCGGCGGGGATGTCGAAGGCGGAGTAGGGGGCGAAGGTCGTGCGCTCGTCGGGGCCGATGCCGGGGTAGAGGCGCGGCTCGCTCACGCGCGCGCCTCCCCGCCCTTCGCCGAGGCCTGGGCGCGGCGCCTGGCCAGGTGGCGCTCGCGCAGGATCCGCGCGGCCGTCATCAGCGTGTCGCGCGAGGGGCCTTCCCCCGAGATCTGGGCGAGCTCGCGCAGCTCCTCCTCGGTGAAGCCCGCTTCCTTGCGGTCCTCCCACGCGATGGGGATCGCGGCGTCCTCGCGGTCCGAGCGCGAGCCGCCGAAGCTGAACTGCTTGTCCACCTGCTTGCGGAACTGCTGCGCCCTGCGGAAGCGCTCGGGGTCGTCCTTCGTGAACTCGCGCACCCACTCGCTCCCGAAGCGCACGTGGGTGAGCTCGTCGGCGAGCACGTAATCGATGGCCTGGCGCATCACCTCGTCGCCCGACTGCTCCGCGTAGTGGATCATGTCACGGAAGACGTCGCAGGCGAGACCTTCCAGGCCGCGGTTCACGCCCGCCACGCGCAGCGCCGGGTCGTCCGCGCACGCGCACTCGAAGAGGAACGTGCTCTCGGGGAACATCCCCACCCATCCGCCCACGCGCTCGAGGAGCTTCTCGTAGATCTGCACGTGGCGCGCCTCGTCCCAGCACTGGCGCGCCATGTTCATCTTGAACTCCCAGGGCGCGTCGGGAAAGTCCCAGAGCGAGCGGCCGGCGCCCTCCAGCGCCTGGAGCTCGCCCACGAAGATCCCGTGCATGCGGAGCTTGAGGCGCGTCTCCGACGCGGGGTCGCCCGGGCGCAGCGGCTCGTTCAGCATGACCAGGCCGAAGCCCGGGCCGTACGCCTCGTAGAGCGGCTCGGCCGCGGTGCCGCGCACGCTCTTCTCGATCATCGGGTCGAACTGCTCGAACGCGGCGACCACCGCGTCCACGTCGTCGGGCAGGCGCGAGAGCGCGGTGGCGAGCACGTTCTCCTGACGGACGAAGCGGCTGTCGCGCGCGAGTTCAAAGTGCTGGATGAAGCGTCGCATGAGAGCCTCCGGGACCTTCATGCTATTTGGGCGCACCCCCCCGTGCAAGCACCAAGTTGGTATGCTCGGCCGCGAGGAGGCCCGGCATGGGCGAGGTGCGTCTCACGGAGCTCGCTCCCGGCGGCGGCTGAGCCCGCAAGCTCGGCGCGGCGGACCTGGTCCAGGTCCTGCGAAAGCTTCCTCCCTTTCCTCATCCGTGGGTGGACCCGAACGCGGGGCCCATGGAGGACGCGGCTCTCCTGCGCCCGGAGCCCGGCGCGGCGGCGCTCGTCTTCACCGTGGACTTCATCACGCCCATCGTGGACGACCCCGAGGACTTCGGCGCCATCGCGGCGGCGAACTCGATCTCGGACGTCTACGCCATGGGCGGCGAGCCCCAGGCGGCGCTGGCGATCTGCGGCTTTCCCGAGGGCCGGCTGGGCGACGGGGTGCTGGAGCGCATCTTCCGGGGCGGGCGCGACAAGGCCGCCGAGGCGGGCTGCCCCATCGTGGGCGGGCACACGGTGATCGACTCCGAGCTCAAGTACGGTCTGTGCGTGCTCGGCAGCGTGGCGCCGGACCGCGTGCTCTCGCAGACCGGCGCGCGCCCGGGCGATCGGCTCGTGCTCACCAAGCCCATCGGCTTCGGCGTCGCCGCCCAGGCAATCAAGCAGGGGCGGCTCGCGAAGGCGCAGATCGACGTCGCGGTCGCGGCGATGAAGACGCTCAACCGGGGAGCAAAGGACGCGGCCCTCGCCGCGGGCGCGCGCGCCGCGACGGACGTGACGGGCTTCGGCCTCCTCGGCCACCTGCATCACGTGCTCGTCGGCTCGCGCTGCGCGGCGCGGATCCACGCGTCCGCGGTGCCGATGCTCGACTTCGCGCGCGAGCTCGCCGGGCAGGGCCTGGTTCCGGGCGGCTCGAAGAAGAACCGCGCGTACGTCGAAGCGCACGCGAGCTTCGCCCCGGGCGTGGACGAGGTCACCCGGATCCTGCTCTGCGACGCCCAGACCTCGGGCGGCCTGCTCGTGGCCGTCCCGCCCGGGGGCGAGAGGACGATGCTCGCGGAGCTCGAGCGGCGCGGCGCGCCCGCCCGCGCCGTGATCGGCGAGATCGTGGAGGGCCCGCCGGGAACGATCGTGGTGGACTGAGCGTCCGCGTCAGCTTCCGGTGGCCGAGCTCGCGAGATGACGCCCGACATGCCCCGCGAACTCGACGAAGTCATCAAGGTGCTCGTTCAAGACGCGATGCAGCCTCGCCACGTCCACGTCGAGATAGCCGTGCACGAGCACGTTCCGGAAGCCTGCCATCGGGCGGAACCGATCCGCGAATTCGCGCGGCAGGATTCCGAGGGCACCGAGCTCATCGATGGCCGAAGCGTAATCCGGAGCGTCGCGGCCGGCGCTGGCCACGAGATGGGTCGCCACGTCGAGGGCATTCTGGGCGCAGAGCTGGAGGCCGCGCTCCACGGCCCAGAGCGTATCCAGATCGTCCTGCAGAGCCGCGAGAGGACGGCCCGCGTGCCGCCGCAGCTGCCGCAACGCGGTGTCCAGGATCGCCAGGTGACGGCGCACGGTTTCCGCGTCGGGACGACCGGGGCTCAACGGCCGAACTCGCCCCGCGCGCGACGCGCTTCGTGCACCGCGCGGATCTTCGCGAGCTGGGGGACGTAGTCGCAGAACCGCGAGAGCGCGCGCCCCTCCCGAACCGTCGTGGCGCTCAGGTCTCTCGCGAGGAGCCGGATGCCGTCGCGCAGCACGCGGTGGTAGAGGAGGGGGGAGGCGGCGTTGAGCAGGACCACGTCGACGCGGTTCGTTCCGAGCGCTCGCATGAGATCGGCGGCGATGGCGGCGTCGAGCCCGAGTCCGCTGGGGTCGGTCGCCTTCGGATCGACGTACGCCGCGACGTCGAGGTCGCTGTGAGGCTGGTGGTCGGCGCGTGCGAAGGAGCCGAAGACGTACGCCTCGAGGACCTCGGGTCTGCGCTCGAGGGCCGCACGCAGCGTGGAGAGCACGTCTCGCCGGGACTCCATGGCAAGGGAGGATGTCGGGGTCGTCCCGCGGTGTCAAAGGGTGTCTGGTGGGCGCGCCGGCGCACCCGCGACCCCGCCCGAGCCGGATCGGCTAGATTCGGCGGCGGATCGTCCGGGAGGGGCCATGGACAGCTTCCAGACCCGCGCCGAGCTCCGCGTCGGCGAACGTGTTCTCGAGATCTTCCGGCTCGGAGCCCTGCGCGAGCGCGGCTTCGCGCCCGAGCGCCTGCCCGTCTCGCTCCGCATCCTGCTCGAGAACCTGCTGCGCCACGAGGACGGCCGCTCCGTGCGCGCCGAGGACGTGGAGGCGCTGCTCGCCTGGGACCCCCGCGCCGAGCCCGATCGCGAGATCGCGTTCCGACCGGCGCGCGTCGTGCTCCAGGACTTCACGGGCGTTCCGGCGGTGGTGGACCTGGCGGCCATGCGCGACGCCATGGCCGCCCTCGGCGGCGACCCCGAGCGCATCAACCCCCTCGAGCCCGTGGAGCTCGTGATCGACCACTCGGTGCAGGTGGACGCCTTCGGCTCGCCCGACGCCTTCCGCGTGAACGTGGCGCGGGAGTTCGAGCGCAACCGCGAGCGCTACGCGTTCCTGCGTTGGGGGCAGGCGGCCTTCCAGGACTTCCGCGTGGTGCCGCCCGGGACGGGGATCGTGCACCAGGTGAACCTCGAGTACCTGGCGCGCGTGGTCTTCGGGGGCGAGCGCCGGGGCGCGACGGGGCTCCCGCGCGCGTACCCCGACACGCTCGTGGGCACGGATTCCCACACCACGATGGTGAACGGGCTCGGCGTGCTCGGCTGGGGCGTGGGCGGGATCGAGGCCGAGGCCGCGATGCTGGGCCAACCCGTCTCCATGCTGATCCCGCAGGTGGTGGGCGTGCGCCTGCGCGGGGTGCTCCGCGAGGGGACCACGGCGACGGATCTCGTGCTGCGCGTCACCGAGCTGCTCCGCGCCCACGGCGTGGTCGGGAAATTTGTCGAGTTCTTCGGTGCCGGTCTCGCGGCGCTGGCGCTCGCCGACCGCGCCACCATCGCGAACATGTGCCCCGAGTACGGAGCCACGTGCGGGCTCTTCCCGGTGGACGCCGAGACGCTGCGCTACCTGCGCCTCACGGGTCGCGGCGACGAGCAGGTCGCGCTCGTGGAGGCGTACGCGCGCGAGCAGAGCCTGTTCCACGACGCGCGCACGCCCGAGCCCGAGTACTCGGAGGTCGTGGACCTCGACCTCGGCGAGGTCGAGCCCTCGATCTCCGGGCCGCGCCGGCCCCAGGATCGCATCCCCCTCGGCTGGGCGAAGCGCGCCTTCCACGACGCGGTGGAGAAGATGGCCGCGGGCAAGGCGCCCGCCCCCGCCTCCCAGGAGATCGCGAAGTGGACGGCCGAGGGCGGCGACGGCAGGCAGCGCGCGTTTCCCGACTACCGCGCCGAGCCCTCCGCGGTGAAGCTCGCCCTGGACGACGCCGAGTCCGTCCTCGCCCACGGCTCCATCGTGATCGCCGCCATCACGAGCTGCACGAACACCTCGAATCCGTCGGTGATGCTGGCCGCCGGGCTCCTGGCGAAGAAGGCCGTGGAGCGCGGCCTCGAGACGCCGGCGTGGGTGAAGACGTCGCTCGCGCCGGGGTCGCAGGTGGTGACCGAGTACCTGAAGAGCGCGGGGCTGCTCCCGTACCTGGAACAGCTCCGCTTTTACCTCGTGGGCTACGGCTGCACCACCTGCATCGGGAACTCGGGCCCGCTGCCGGAGGCGATCGAGGCTGCCGTCGAGAAGGGCAAGCTCGTCGTCTGCGCCGTGCTCTCGGGCAACCGCAACTTCGAGGCTCGGATCCACC
>DASRUS010000260.1:0-15378 GCA_035687825.1 Myxococcota bacterium
CTTGTTTGTGTTGGCTGCGCCCGCCCCGAAGAGGTGTGGCGACCACTCGGACATGTACCCGATGTTGTGCGTCGTGTTTCCCAGCGCGATGTAGTCGCTGGTCGTCGTCCCGTCGACGTAGCTCTGAGCGAACCGAACCGCGGGGTTCGCGGCAATTCCCACGTCGAGCGGATAGTTCGCGGCGATGCCCGTGGATCTCGCGCCCGAATTCACCGGAGGAGCGCACAGGAACCCATCGACTGTCGCTGCGCCGGCGGCATGAGAGTCGATCGTGAACGTCATCGTCGCGCTGGCGATCGCCTTGCGCGGGCGCTCGAACTCGATCAGCCCGTTGTTGCCCCACAGGACATGCGACAGCTTGCCGACGTAGGCATAGGCGCTGCCGTCATACAGACCCACCGTGGCGATACAGCGCAGGCTCTCCGACGAGCCATCGGTATAGACGACAGACAGCGATGGAGGCGTCGCGCTGTGTCGCGTCGCCCACGATCTGTTCTGAGCGGAGCGGATGACCCAGGCATTCCAGGTGTTGTTTGCATAGCACTGGCGCAGAGCAGCTGTCATGTCGACGGCGTAGGTGTAGCTCCCGCTCGTCACGGCCGTGGCGGAGAACGTCCAGCACGGCGCAGTCCCTTGCGAGACGCCCGAGCTGTCGAGCCAATCGCCGCCTCTGTGCGTCCACTTCCACTGGCTGTACATCTCGACGTAATCCTTGTTCGGGCCAGCGATTGACCACAGGTAGTGATCCTTGGGCGCACCGACCGACGCGCGCGGGGCGGTGTAGCTCAGATTCGCGATCTCGACGGCGCTCAGGGGCGCGTCGTAGAACAGTGACTGTGAGCTGTACTTGTACTTGTCGGGATCGGAGGGCTGGGGATCCTGCCCACCGGGAACACCATCCTCTTTGCTGCTGTTTCGTGCACAGGTGGTCATGAGGACAGCACAGAACGCCGCCATGAACAGGGCCAGGAAGCGACCGGCGGCCGACGTCCAAACCGGTGCGTGGGCGCGGACGTTCAGGCGGGGGTCCATGGTTGGCTCCAAGCGCAAAGCCTACGAACGGGGAATCTACTCTACATCATACACCCGTATCCATCCGCCAGACCGTACCTCCGACCAGCGCTCGAGGAGCCGCGGGACTGCGCCGGCCCGCGCCAGATCAGCGAGGCGCCCGCCGTGCCCGCATCGCCGGCGGCGTGGCGCACCACCGGAGTCGCCGGCAAGTCCCGATCGGACGGACGCGAGAGACCGCTTCCCTATACGCTGAGCTTTGGACTATGGGGCTAGCATGACCAGCGAGCCAGCATCCACCGGAGAGGGCGCGGACGCCCCCGAGGGCCGTCACGAGGCCCCGCCCGTGGTGGGGATCGGCGCTTCTGCGGGTGGCCTGGAGGCGCTCCAGAAGCTGCTCTCGCACGTCCCGGCCGGCACGGGGCTCGTCTTCGTGGTGGTGCAGCACCTCGATCCGACGCACCCGAGCATGCTGGCCGAACTGCTCGCGCAGCACACGACGATGCGGGTCGCGGAGGCGGCCGACGGCGTGCGGCCGGAGCCCGACCGCGTCTACATCATCGCGCCGAGCACGCTGCTAACTCTCGAGCAGGGAGTCATGCGGGTCATCCCCGAGGTGGCGGCCAGCGCGCCCATCGACGTGTTCTTCCGGTCGCTCGCCATGGACCGCGGCGAGCGAGCCATCGGCGTCATCCTCTCGGGCTTCGGGCAGGACGGGACGGCCGGCTTGCGCGCGATCAAGGAGCGCGGCGGCGTCACCTTCGCCCAGTCGCCGGAGAGCGCGAAGCACAACAGCATGCCTCAGAGCGCCATCGGGGCGGGGCTGGTGGATCACGTCCTCCCCGTCGAGGCGCTGCCCGCGAAGATCCTCGAGCACGTCGGATACGTCCGGGGCAACCAGCGCGATGGAGCAGAAGCCCTGGAGGCGCAGCTCCTGCTCAACCTGCCGCGGATCTGCTCGCTCATTCATCAGCGGACGGGCCACGACTTCAGCCGCTACAAGGAAGGCACCCTGCTGCGCCGCATCCGGCGGCGGTTGCAGGTCCAGCACGTGGGCTCGGTGCGCGAGTATCTGGAGTACCTGGAAACGGACGCCGGAGAGGCGGAAGGCCTGCTGAAGGATCTCCTCATCGGCGTCACGAACTTCTTCCGCGACCCCGAGGCGTTCCAGGTGCTGGCGTCCCAGGTCCTGCCGCGGATGATCCAGGGCAAGCCCACCGAGGCCTCGATCCGGATCTGGGTGCCGGGCTGCGCCTCGGGCGAGGAGGTCTACACCCTCGCCATCCTGGTTCGCGAGCAGCTGGAGCGGCTGGGGAGGCGCTTCGTCCAGATCTTCGCGACCGATCTCGACCCCGAGATGCTGGAGCAGGCGCGGCACGCCCGCTACCCCACGGAGATCGCCGAGCACGTATCCGCCGAGCGCCTCGCGCGCTTCTTCGTCCGGGATGGGCAGAGCTACCAGCCGGTCAAGGACCTCCGGGAGATGTGCATCTTCTCCCAGCACAGCCTGATCCGCGATCCACCGTTCTCGTCGCTCGACCTCATCTCCTGCCGCAACGTCCTCATCTACATGAGCGCCGAGCTGCAGAAGAAGCTCGTCCCGATCTTTCACTATGCGCTCCGCCCCGGCGGCCACCTCTTTCTCGGCCCGTCCGAGAGCCTCACGTCCTTCCCGGAGCTCTTCGAAGTCGTCGACAAGCGACATCGGATCTACCGCCGCAAGGAGACGGTGACCCGCCCGCTGGTCGAGTTTCCCCTCTCGAACCGCTGGGCTCGCGACTCCATGACCCAGCGGCAGCCGGACCAGGGGCAGCCCCCGCCGCAGACGCCGAGGGAGAAGCTCGGCGCAGCCTTCGAGCGCGTCGTCCTGGAGGAGTACTCGTCGCCCAGCATGGTCGTGAACGACGGCGGCGACATCCTCCTCCTCGCGGGGCCCGTCGCCCGCTTCCTGCAGCTGCCGACCGGCGCGCCGACCTCGAACCTGCTCGAGAGCCTGCGGGGGCCGCTCAGGGCCGAGGTGCGCTCGGCGCTGCGTGCCGCGGCCCAGAGCGGGCGGAGGGTGGTGCGGGATCACGTCGCGGTCGATCTCGAGGGCTCCACGCGACACCTGCGACTCACCGTGCGGCCGATGCCGTGGGCGGAGCCGGGCGCGAGCCTCTTCCTGATCGTGCTGCAGGAGCAGGCCGCCGCGGAGACGAGCGGCGGGGAGGAGGTGTCGGCCGCCCCCATCGAGCAGCCCGCCATCGAGCACCTCGAGAACGAGCTCCGCTCCACGCGCGCGGAGCTGAAGAGCACGGTGGAGGAGGTGGAGTCGGCGAACGAGGAGCTCAAGAGCTCCAACGAGGAGCTCATCTCCACCAACGAGGAGCTGCAGTCGGCCAACGAGGAGATGCAGACCTCGAAGGAGGAGCTGCAGTCGCTGAACGAGGAGCTCGAGACCGTCAACTCGGAGCTGCGACAGAAGGTCGAGGAGCTGGGGGAGGCCAACAGCGATCTCCAGAACCTGTTCGCGTCCACGCAGCTCGCGACCCTCTTCCTCAACCGCGATCTGAAGATCGTGAAGTTCACCTCGGCCGCGACCGGCCTGTTCCGCTTCATCGACGGAGACGTGGGCCGGCCGCTCTCGGACCTGTCGCCGCGCTTCGTGGGCGACAACCTCGTCGCCGACGCCCGGGAGGTCCTGCGCTCCCTCGCCCCCGTCCAGCGCCAGGTGATGAGCGCCGAAGGCGGCAGCTGGTTCATCTACCGGGCGCTCCCCTACCGCACGGTGGACAACGTGATCGCCGGCGTGGTGGTCACCTTCGTCGACGTCTCCGAGCTGAAGCGGGCCGAGGAGGCGCTGCGCCAGAGCCAGGAGCTCCTCCGGGCGGTGTGCGAGACGACCCCGGATCCGGTGTTCGTCAAGGACACCGAGAGCCGGTTGCTGCTCGCCAACCCAGCCACCTTGACCGCGATCGGGAAGGCCGCCGAGGACGTGCTGGGCCGGAGCGATCGCGAGCTGTACGACGACCCCGCGGTGGGAGCGGCCGTCGTCGCCACCGATCGCCGCGTCATCGAGTCCGGGGTCCCCGAGACCGTCGAGGAGACCCTCCCCACGCGGCAGGGCAATCGCGTCTTCCTGTCCACCAAGGCGCCTTATCGCAACAGCCAGGGAAAGATCGCCGGGCTCGTCGGCATCTCGCACGACATCACCGAGCGCAAGCAGATGGAGGAGGAGCTGCGGCGCGCGCACGAGCGGGCCGCCTGGGTGGCTCGATTCCCGGAGGAGAACCCCGATCCCGTCCTCCGGCTGTCGGCGGAGTCGACGCTCCTCTACGCCAACGCCGCGGCGATCGCGAACATGGGCGACCTGCGCCTCGCCCCGGGAAAGCCCGCGCCGCCGGCGCTGGCGGAACCGGCCAGCCGGGCCCTCGCCGCCGGGCAGCGCGTACGCCACGAGCTCGCGCTGGGCAACCGCTGCTTCAGCCTGGGCTTCAGCCCGGTGGGCTCGGAAGTCAACATCTACGGGCATGACATCACCGAGCGCAAGCAGGCGGAGGACGCGCTGGCGCGCTCGCGGCAAGGCCTGCGGCGGCTCGCCGAGGCCTCGCTGCGGGTGATGCGCGAGACCGATCTGCAGGGCATGCTCGAGGCGATCTCCGGGGCGGCCCTCGCGCTCACGGCGACCCGGATCGCCACGACCGGCCATGGCTACGTGAGCGGCCAGTTCGTCGTGGGCGGCTCGGCGCGAGGCCCTGACGCGCCCGCCTGCCCGCCCGGCGACATGTTCGTCCAGGAGAAGGGCGGGATCCACACGGCGCTCATGGAGGGAGCCGAGTCGATCCGCCTCACGGACGAGCAGCTCCGCGCGGATTCGAGGTGGTGGGGCCTGCCAAACGACCACGTGCCGCTGCGGGGCCTCCTCGGGGCGAGGATGGTGGCCCGGAACGGCCAGACCAACGGGATGATCCTGGTCACCGACAAGGAGCACGGCGAGCTCACAGCAGAGGACGAGTCGCTCCTGTGCCAGCTCGCCACCGTGGCCTCGCTCGCGCTGCAGCACGTCGAGGCGCGGATCTCGCTCGAGGAGTCCGACCGTCACAAGAACCAGTTCCTCGCCATGCTCTCTCACGAGCTCAGGAACCCGCTCGCGCCCATCGGCAACAGCCTCTTCGTCCTGGAGCGCGCACAGCCCGGGAGCGAGCAGGCCAAGCGCGCGCAGGCGGTGATCGCCCGTCAGGCCGCGCACATGACCCGGCTCGTCGACGACCTGCTCGACATCACGCGCGTCTCGAGCGGCAGGGTCCAGCTGCAGCGCGAGCTGCTCGACCTGGCCGAGCTGGTGCGCCGAGCCGCCGAGGACCACCGCTCGTCGTTCGCCCTGAACGGCGTCGACCTCGACGTGGCGATCCCCGACGAGCCGGTCCGGATCGACGGCGATCGGACGCGCATCGCCCAGGTGGTCGGCAACCTGCTGCAGAACTCCGTCAAGTTCACGCCCGCGGGTGGCAGGGCCACGATCTCGGTCGAGGAGAACGCCGCGCTCCACGACGCGGTGGTCCGGGTGCGCGACACCGGCGTGGGCATCTCGCAGGAGATGCTGCCTCGCGTCTTCGAGCCCTTCACCCAGGCCGACACCACGCTCGACCGCAGCAAGGGGGGCCTCGGGCTGGGCCTGGCCCTGGTCAAGGGCCTGGTCGAGATGCACGGTGGGATCGTGAGCGTCGCGAGCGAGGGCCTGGGCAAGGGCGCGGAGTTCACGCTGCGCCTCCCCCTGCAGCCCGCGCCTCCCAAGCGCACGGCCCGGGAGCGCGGCGCTTCCCGAGGACCCAGCCGGCGCGTGCTCATCATCGAGGACAACCGGGACGCCGCCGAGAGCCTCCGCGACGTGCTCGAGCTCGGGGAGCACACGGTGGAGGTCGCCTTCTCGGGAGCCTCCGGGATCGAGAAGACGCGCGCGTTCAAGCCCGACGTCGTCCTGTGCGACATCGGCCTGCCGGGGATGGACGGGTACGAGGTGGCGCGCGCGCTGCGCGCGGATCCGGAGCTCCGGAACGTCTTCCTCGTCGCGCTGAGCGGCTATGCGCTCCCCGAGGAGGTCGCCAAGGGCAGGGCTGCCGGCTTCGACCGACACCTCCCGAAGCCGCCCGAACTGACCGCCCTCGCGCAGGTGCTGGCCGAGAGCTGCGCGGATCCGTAGCCCTCGGGGCTCGACGAGAGAATGAGCCGGCCCCAGGACAGCTGTCCCGAGGCTAGGTGATCATCCACCTGGGGCCGGCTCGGTGCGACAGTGAGCGCCTGACTGCTCCGCGAGTCGATGCCGCCCTACATCCGCGGCGCACCGGCGCGCTCGACCCATCGGCGCGCGCTCGGTAGGAGCGCGCCGATGGGTGCCCCGGCACGCGGGGCGGGGCGCTGGGTGACGAGGACGGGGACGGGGACGAGCGATGGCCTGGGGCGGAGGGGGGCCGCCTGGCTCACCATCTCGACCAGCTTCTCGATCGCGGTGATGACTGAGCGCACGGGACATCGCAGAGCAATGTCGGTGCCGCCTCGCGCCCTCATGGTTTCGCCTGCTTCGCCGGCTGCCCCCGGGGTCCGGCGTCACCCCGGGTAGATCGAGTGAAGACCATGGGCGACTCCTGCGCGCCGTCCACGCTCGAGGCGAACCCGGAGAAGGCCGCCACCTCCGGGGGCGCGATGCGCCCGCGCTCGAGGTCGTACTCCTCCTTTCGCAGGAGCCGCCCGCGCTCGGAGGTCTCGGTGCGCTGATATCGGCCGTAGCGGCTCGCGATATCAGAGGGAGCCGCCGGCTCCGGCACGAACCCCGGCGGCGGCACGACCTCGAGAGTGAGCGTGGCGCGCTCGTCGGCGGCGACGAGGATGGGGGTCTCCCGGGTGGCGCGCTGCAGAAACCGAGCGCCCACCCGGGCGGGCAGGATGGGGGTGTCCACCACCACCCGCCCCTCCTCGAGCCGCGCCCAGCGCCGGGCACCTGCTCGCCAGTGCAGGACGAGCGGCCGATCGATGTCCTTCTCCCCCTCGACCTCGAGCGCCGTGAGCTGCACGCTCCCGAAGCTCCCCGCGAGCGCGCGCTCCAGTGCTTGCCGCAACGACTGGGCGTCCATCTGCTCCAGCGCGGAGCGCAGCCCCGCCGCCTCGAAGCCGCGGTACTGGTCGGTCCCTTCCACCGACGCGCCGCCATCGCCCTCCAGGACGACCTTCACGGTGACGCTCCTCCTGTCGGCGCGGTCGTCCGCCGGGGTCGTCGTCACCTGGACCGCCTCTCCCGGAGCAGGGAGGACGAGCGCCTCGGCTCCGCTGAAGTCGGGGGCGAGCACCCCGTAGGGCGTCCCGCGCACGCTCGGATCGAGCCAGGCGACGCGCCCGCCGTGCTCGACCCGGAGCACGGCGTGGCCGTACAGGGACGGCTCCGGGAACCGGTAGGGCGCCGGGTCCTTGCCGAAGCCGCGCACCAGGGCGATGCGAGCGCGGACCCCGAGGACGTCGAGCACGGCCTTCAGGAGCACGGTGCGGCTCCCCCGCCGCCGGGAGAGGATCGACCCCGCGCCCTCCGACAGGCCGCCCCCCTGCCCGAGCACCGCCTCGTTGACCTTCCGGTAGGCGGCCCTCACGAGCGCCTCCCCGGCCCGCTCGCCGGAGGGGACCGAGGCCGCGATCTCCCCGGCGAAGGCGACGACGTCGGAGCTGGGTCGAAACGACATCAGCGCCCGGTCCGCGAGCGCGCGGACGAGCTCGTCCCGACCTGCGCCCGCCCCGATCTGGACGAAGGGCACCAGCTCCGGCTCGGACGGCGCGTGGGGCTCGGGGGCGAGCGGCGGGACGCGCTCGCGCAGGACGCGGATGACCTCCCGCCCACCGGCGGCAGCGCCTCCGGCGCAAGACCGGCCGCCGGCTTCGCCGACTTTGACATCGGGGGCTCCGCCCCCGATACCCCCACAGTCTCCCCCGCCCTCGATCCTGCGCTCCGGGGCCGCCATCCGGTGGGCGTCCACCTCCATCCCGGTCCCGGCGGGCGCCCTCGCAACGTAGCTCGACCGCCACAGCGGCGAGTCGCCCCGGAGGTAGAAGGCCTCGCCCGAGAACCCGGGTAACTCGGGACCGCGCGCCGGGACCGCCCGGAGCCACTCCCACTCGGCGAAGTCGCCCGGCTCGAGGCCGGTGAGCGAGAGCGTCCGCTTGTCGCCGATCGGCTCCTCCGGCTCCAGCACCCGCCCGTCCGTCTTCACCGTCCGTGCAAGTAGGAGCTGGGCGCCCTCCGGCACCATGATCTCGCCCACGTGATCGACCGCCGCCTGATCGCGCGCCTCGATCACCGTGTGGATCCGCTCGGTCTGCGAGCCGTCGGGGTGGACCTCCACGGCGCCGGAGTCGAGCACGGTGACGCTCGACGTCACGTAGCCCGGCTTCGCCGCCCGGTAAGCCGCGATCGCCTGGAGGCCGTCGTCCGCGAGGTCCTCCAGGGGTTCCTTCCCCTCCTCCAGCGCCACCGCGCGGCGCAGGGCGAGATCGCCGCCGTCGAGGAGGAGCGCCCGCTCGCGCGCCCTCCGGGCCGCCGCGGCGTCGCCCGCCGCGTCGAGCAGCTCCGCCCGCCGCTTCTCGATGCGCGCGTCGCTCGGCCACAGCCGCGAGAGCTCGGCGAGATCGTCCGCGCCACCGCGCGGGTCGCCCGCGGCGGCGCGCAGCTCCGCGCGCAGGAGCCGCGCGTCCAGCCGCGCCGGCGCCGCGCGCACCGCCTCCCCGGCGAGGGCGAGGGCGCCCGCGAGGTCCCCGCGCCGCCGCCGGTGCTGGAGGAGCCGCCCGCGACCGCCCGGGCACCTCACCAGCGCCCCGGCCAGCTCATCCTCGCGGGCGATGGCGTCGCGCTGCGAGGACAGCTCGTAGGCGATCTCGAGCGCGGCGCAGTTGCCTCCGCGCCGCCGCGCCTCGTCCGCGAAGCGTTCGGCGGACGCGCTCATCCCGCGCGCCTGCGCCACGCGGGCGCGGGCGACGAGCGCGCGCGGCTGAGACGCTGCGGCTGGTTCGAGCGCGTCGAGGAGCGCCGCGGCTTCGTCGAGCCGGCTGCCCACCCGCGCCAGGTCCGCGCGCTCGAGCCGGCTCGCCGCGTCGGCGCCGTCGAGCGCGAGGGCGCGATCGAGGTCGCCCTCGGCCCGGGCCCGCGCGATCCGCTCCGGGACAGTCGGATCTTCGCGCTCGGCCGCCGAGCGCGCCGCGAGCAGCGCCGCGGACCGGGGGGCGCGCGCCAGCGCCTCCTCGAGGAGCACCTTCGCCGTCTCGCGGTCGCTCCCGATGACATCGCCCGCCGCGACGAGCCTCGCCACCTCCGGGCCCATCTCCCGCTCCAGCGCGCGAGAGAGATCGCGGGCGAGGTTCACCGGCGCGGGCAGGCTGCCCGCCACCGCCCGCGGTCCGGTCGACCCGGCAGCCGGGGCCGAGAACACCGCGTCCGACGGCGCGCCGTCGACGCGCGCCAGCAAGACCGCCAGCTCAGCCCGCCCGCCGCCGCGGGCGACCTTGAGCAGGATGCGGTGCGTGCCCGCGGAGAGCGTGAGCGGCGCCACCTGGGCCAGCGCGGGAAAGCCCGACCACGCCCTCCGCTCCAGCGTCGGCGCCCCGTCGACCCAGGCGCGTACGCTCGCCTCCGTGCCGATCGCCAGGAGGTAGCTGCCCCCGCGCGCGAGGGACGCGTCTGCGGCGAGGTACCACGGGTCTCCGCGCGCAGCCTCGGGGTCGAGCGCCAGGATCCCGTCGGGCGACGGCAGCGCGCGCGGAGCCGCGGCGGCGGGTCCGCCAGGGCCGGGAAGGCCGGCGACGATCCGTCCGGCGGCTGCGCCTTCGGCGCACGCGCTTCGACCCATCGGCGCGCGCTCAATGGGAGCGCGCCGATGGGTACCCCGGCGAGCGGCCTTCGGCGCTAGACGGGCCTCCGGCTTCGCCATCTTCGAGATCGGGGGCTCCGCCCCCGATACCCCCTCCTCGGGAGGGAAGCAGGCGTCGAAGTCGAGCGCGTGCAGCCCTCCGAAGGGCCCCATCGCCGTCCAGGAGGTGACCGCGCCGCCCTCGGCGCGGAGCGCTGCCGCGCGATCGATGTCGCCGCGCGACCATGCCGCCGCCGCTCGCACCGCGCGCAGGCGCAGCGCCGTGAGCCCGCGGGCGCGCGGCTGGACGGCCGCGAGCCCGTCCTCCGCGAGCTGGGCGAGCGGCGGCGAGATCTCCGCGAGCTCGCCGAGGCGCGCCGCCGCGACGCCGGCGAGCGGGTGATCGGGCGCCGCCCGGACGAGGGCGACGAGTTCGGTAGCCTCCCCGGCGTCGTCGAGGGAGCGCCGGGCGAGGAGCGCCGCGCCCAGCCTGGCCCACGGGTCCCCCGAGTCCTGGCGCAGGGCCTCCGAGAAGCGGCCTGCCGCCGCGGTGGGATCGTTGCGCGCGAGCCAGGAGCGGAAGCCGGCGCCGGCCAGATCGCGCGCGCTCGCGCCCGGCGCGACCCGCTCTCCGCGCTCGTAGGCCGTGCTCCCGGCGCAAGCCGCGGCGAGCGAGAGCGAGGCTAGGACGGCGAGGAGGCGCGCGGCGTCGACTCGACCGCACCCGCGGTGGTACCGGTCGTGGCGCATGGCAGGTTCCCTCATCGCTGCGCCGCGGCGGGGGGCGCGAGGCGGACGGGGCGCGCCAGCGCGCGGTCCACCTGGGAGAGGAAGTCGCGGAGCGCCGGGTAGTCGACCGGCTTGACGCGGCCCGTCCGGAGCGCCAGCCGCGCCTCGGCCACGAGCGCCGTCCCATCCATCCGGCAGCCAGCCTCGAACGCGGCGAAGGGCAGGTCGAGCTTCACGGGCGCCGGCAGCTCCGACACGGCGAGCCCCGGCGGGAGCCGGTACCGGAAGCTGACGCGCGTCTCCCAGGGCTCGCCCAGGACGAGGTCGAGCCGCCGCGCGGAGAGCGGCGCCAGCGCCTCCGCGTAACCGTGATTGCCGCCGAACGGTACCAGGCGCAGGCCGGCGCCCTCGCGCTCCGCCAGCCGCGGCAGGTCGGCGCTGAACCGCATCGACACCTGGTCCTCGAGGCGCGCCAGGTCCGACACCGCGACCTCCTTGACCGTGAGCCCGGGGAAGGAGCGGCTCATCGCCTGCTCGAACCGCGCGCGCCGGTCACCCTCGGTGGCGTAGGCGCGCCGGTACCCGGGGGCCTGCTGGCCGCTCACCCGCGCCTCGCCCGTGACCGCGGCGCTGCCGTCGGCCTCCAGCACCACGTCGTAGCGGCTCCGGGAGGCGTTGTCCTCCGGCCTCCCCTCGGGGATGACCGTGAAGCGGGATGGTCCGTCCGGGTTCACCACCAGCACAGTCGCGCCGCGGTCCTCTCCCGGCAGGTCGCGCGAGCCCGAGTAGGAGGCCGTCCCGTCGAGCCACAGGTCGAAGCGGGGGACGTAGAGGATGGCGTGGTTGAAGACCGCCAGCGAGGCGGGCTCGGCGGGGACGGTCCCCAGGCGCCGCATGCGCAGGAGGACGAGGCGCGAGTCGATGCCGAGCGCCTCGAGGAGCGCGTGCGCGAGGCTCGCCTTGTCCTTGCAGTCGCCGAACCGGCGCTCGAGCACCTGATCCACGCGGTAGGGCTTGTAGCCGTGGATCCCGAACTCGAGCCCGACGTAGCGCGTGTTGGTGACGACGAACCGGTGCACGGCCTGGACCAGGGCGAGCTCGTCGCCCGAGGCGGCGAGCCCGGCCTCCCGCCGCGCCGCCCGCACCTCGGCGGCGATCCGCCCGGCGGTCTCGCGGACCTCGGGCGTCACCGCGAGCTGCTCGCGCACGAGCCCCCAGTAGAAGCGGGCCACTTCGTCCCAGCTCTTATACGTGGAGACGTGGGCGTAGGGCAGCACCTCGGAGAGGCCCGGCATCCCCGGCTCGGGCAGGAGGCGCGGCGTGTCCCGCGCGCTCCAGCGGTGCTCGACGATGGCGCCCGGGAGCGTCCGCTCCTTTCGCGCGGCGCCGGCGCGCTCCGAGGAGTAGATGCGCCGCCCCTGCGGGACGAGGAGCACGTAGTCCGAGCGCATCCGGCGCGCGGTTCCGCCCAGGTAGACGAAGTCGCCGAAGTAGTCGGAGAGGAGGTTCTCGCTCGCGACGTCGTCGATGCGCACAGCGATCTCGAGGCAGTCGCCGGGCGCGAGCGCCGGGAAGCCGAGCTGGCGCGCCCGCGTGTCGTAGTAGAGCCGGTACCACGGCTCGCTCGCGCTGCGGTCCGCCTCCTGGTGGCTCTCCACCGCGCTGCCGTCCGGCTTCAGCACCCTGGCGCGCTCGACCCGCAGCTCCTGCCGGTCGGCGCTGTAGCCCACCCCGTAGCTCCGCCAGGCGTCGACTCCACGCTGGGTGAGCACCTTCACCACCACCTGCGTGTAGCGCGAGGCGAGGCCCGAGGGGTAGACCTTCGTCACCTTCAGGTCGCCGAGCACGATGACGTCCTCGTCCGGCTCGGGGGCAGGCGCGGCGCGGGCGAGCGCGCGCGCGTCGTACGCATAGGGCTCCTCGTACCGCTCCCGGGCGGGCTCGATCGCCCGCACCAGCTCCTTCAGCCGCGGGTTCTGGGGCCGTAGCTCCAGGGCGGCCTGGAAATCGGCGAGCGCATCGGCGGTCCGGCCCGCGCGCAGGCGGGCGAGCCCGCGCCGCTCCAGCGCCTCGGCGTCCTCGGGCGCGATGCGCAGCGCCGCGGTGTAGGCCGCGTCCGCGTCCTCGGGCCGGCCGTTCGCGGCGAGGAGGTCACCGAGCCTGAGCCGCGACGGGAGATCGTCGGGGTCGATCCGTACGGCCTCCTCCAGGAGCCGCGCCGCGCCCTCGGCGTCGCCGCGGTCGACGAGGAGCTGGACCAGGGCGGCGCGCCCTTCTGCGTCGTCGAAGCGCAGGGCGATCGACTTGCGCAGGAGGAGCCCCGCCTCTTCCAGGCGCTCCTGCGCGCGGGCGTCGCGCGCCGCCGCGGCCACGGCGCCGGGGTGGAGGGGCTCGCTCCGCGCCAGCGCTTCGCGCTCCAGGCGCGCCCGAGCGACGAGACCCGCTCCCTCGTGGAGCTTGGCCAGCGTCAGCCGCGCCATGACGTCGCGGGGCGCCGCTGCGAGCGCGCGGCCGAGGAGCTGCCGGGCGCGTGCGGTGTGCCCCTTCCGCAGCTCGTGCTGCGCCAGCGCGGTCAGCGCCACTGGGTCGCGGCCGTGCGCCGCCACCGCCGCCTCCAGCTGCTCCCCGCGGCGGTTGGGATCGCTCTCCAGCCGGGCCGCGAGCAGCCGCGCCTCGAGCCACCGCGGCGCGAGCTCGACCGCGCGCCGCGCCTCCGCCGTCGCCCGGCGTTCCCGATCCTCGCCCGCGCGCCGCTCGGCGAGCGCCACCGCCAGGTCGTATCGGGCCCGCGCCGCCTCCGCCGGGGCACCCGTAGGCGCGCTCCGAACGGGTGCGCGCCCACGGGTCGACGCGGCGCCGGCTCGCGCCGTCTCTGAATGGCGCGCGGCGCGCGCCTCCAATGCCTCGACCACGCCGGGTACGGGCTTCGGCGCCTCCGCGGCCGGCTCTACCGGCGCAGGCAGCGGCCGGGAGCCCAGCCCCGGCAGGCGCAGCGGTTCCCCGCGCGCGTCGGTCAGGCGGGCGAAGAAGCCCAGCCGGCCCTCGGCGTGGCAGATCTTGAGCAGGATCCTGTTCCACCCCTTCCGCAGGGTGAAGGCGACCGCCTGCTGGTCGAGCCGGGCCGGGTGGTAGCTCGGGTCGGCGAGCGCCAGCGCACCGTTCACGAAGACCTTCGTCGCCCCGCTCGCGCCGAGGTAGAGGCGGGCGCGCTCCTCTCGTGGCGCCTCCACCACCGCCAGCGCGTAGACGGTCACCTCGCGCGCGGGGCGCATCGCGGCGCCGAGGTTCGCGAACCCCATCGCGACTGCCTCCCCGGGGAGCGCCCGCCAGCCCGCCTCGCGCGCCTTCCCCGGGAACCGGGCGGCGAGGTCCTGCTCGCCCTCCGGTGGGTAGGTGCTGTCGAAGCCGCGCTTCCCCTCGTTGTCGAACGGGCCGGCGATCTGCCAGTCGCCGAGGAAGGCGAGGCGCGAGAGCTCGTCGCGCGACCTCTGGAGGTTGCCGCGCGAGCGCTCGACCGCCGCGAGGCGATGGCGGGCGAAGGCGCGGACCTCGGGGTGGGCCGCAGGTTCCTCTGCGGCCTTCGCATAGACGCGCGCCAGCGGCGCGAGATCGGGGACCTCGTCCTCGAGGGCGGCGAGCTCGGCCAGCGTCGAGAGCGCGCGCGGATGGAAGAGGTCGCGCGTGAGCTCGGCGGCGAGCGTCGCCAGGCGCGAGGGGACGGGGGCGGTAGCCGGGGAGACAGGAGCGGTGGCCGAAGAGGGAGGCCGAGTGACGAGGGCAGGCGCGGCGGCCTGCGCTCCGCCGCCGAGGGCGAGCGTCAAGGCGAGCGCGAGGAGGACCATCCGAAGCAGTCTAACCCCTGCGAGCCCGTTCGATTCCTGCTTTGGGAGGGGGTCGACTCGACGCCGCCGCGCTCAGCCGCTACGCTCCTCCCGTGCGCGTCGAACAGCCGTGGGGCTACCCGGACATCAGCGACCGCATCGACCAGCGCGTCTGCCTCCACGACGTGTCGTGGGAGGACTATGAGGCGGTCCTGCGCATGCGCGGCGAAGGGGCCGGTCCGCGCATTTGCTACCTCGAAGGCGAGCTCGAGATCATGAGCCCGTCCCGAGACCACGAGAGTATCAAGAAGCTCCTCGCCCGGCTCCTCGAGGTCTACGCGCTGGAGACCGGACTCGAGCTCGACGGGTACGGATCGATGACGATCCGCGAGCGGCCGAAGGAGCGCGGAGCCGAGCCCGACGAGTGCTATGCGATCGGAGGGCCGAAGGAGTGGCCCGACCTCGCGATCGAGGTCATCTGGACGCAAGGCGGCATCGACAAGCTCGAGCTCTACCGCGGGCTCGGCGTGCGCGAGGTGTGGATCGTGCGCGACGGGCGAATCGAGGTGCACGCGCTCCGAGCGGACCGGTACGAACGCGTCGCCGCGAGCGAGCTCCTCCCCGGGCTCGACCTCCGCGTACTTGCCGGATTCCTCGGCGCGGAGAGCCAGACGCAGGCTGTTCGGGCGTACCAGCAGGTCTTGCGCAAGTAGCGGGGCGGCGCCACGCAGGGGGGCGAGGAGCGGGGGAAAATCAACCATGCCATGGTTGATTTTCAGCCAAAGGCCGTCATCGACGAGTTGCTGAGCGGCGCTCCCGCCGGAGTCGACAAGCTCGCGACGGGCGACGTGGCGCCGTGGCAGGCCCTGCTGGAGCACCTGCTGAAGACCAGGCGAAGCACGGGTTCAACACCGCGGACGTGGAGTCCATCCTCGATGCGCCCGTTTTGTTCGCCGGGC
>DASRUS010000261.1:0-3679 GCA_035687825.1 Myxococcota bacterium
ACCCCGTTGTTCGTTCCCGCGCCGAACCCGTGCTCCCACCCGGCGTCCCGACCCGCCGGCCCCCGGTCCCGGTGGAGGGGCGATGGCGGGGTGTGCCTCACGGCACGTTCCGCTTCGAGAGCAAGGCGCGTGCCAGCGCGCCGGGAGCGGCGCGTCGAGCGCGGGAGGCGTCCCGGCGCGGCGGGGCCCGCGCGGGCAGGAGCGTCACGCGAACGTGTCACCCTTCGGCCACGCCCAGCCGTGAAGGCGCGTACGCCCGGCCAGCTCGTCGCCTTCGAGGGGCTCGACGGGAGCGGCAAGACCACCCAGGTCGCCGCGCTCGAACGCGCCCTGCGGGCCCGGGGGCTCGAGGTCGTGGCCACCAAGGAGCCGACCGACGGTCCGTGGGGCCGGCGCATCCGCGCCATGGCGGCGGCCGGGGAGCGCCCGGCCCCCGACGAGGAGCTGTGCTGGTTCGTCGAAGACCGCCGCGAGCACGTGCGGGACGTCCTCGCCCCCGCCCTCGCCGCGGGGCGCGTGGTGCTCTGCGACCGCTACTTCCTCTCCACGGTCGCCTACCAGGGAGCGCGCGGTCTCGACCCGGTGCGCCTCTTGCGCGAGAGCGAAGCGGAGTTCCCGCAACCCGACCTGGCGATCCTCTTCGAGCTCGACCCCGGCGCGGGCCTCGCCCGCGTGAGCCGGCGCGGCCGCGCGCGCGAGCCCGCCTTCGAGGAGCACGCCTATCTCGAGCGCGTGGCCGCGGTCTTCCGGTCGATCGATCGGCCGTGGCTCGTGCGCATCGACGCGGGCGCCGGCGAGGCGGTCGTGCACGCGCGCGTGCTCGCCGCGGTGGAGCGTGTGTTGTGGCCTCTCGCCGGGCGCTAGGATGGCTGGGGCAGTACGCGAAACGCCCCGCAGAATCGTCGCCGAAGGCGGGCAAGGGCGTGCTGGTGAGGGTTGGACCTGCGGAGAGAGGACTCCGCGCGCCGAACCCTCTCCACCCGCGCCGACGCCCGAAGCACGCCCGCGCAGCGAGGCGCAGCCGAGCGGAGCAAACCGACTAGCGCTCGGGCTTCTCCAGCTCCGGGTCGAAGCCCGCGAGGGGGTCTGCGGCCTCCCCCATCGCGAGCTCCGGCGCGGCATAGGCCAAGATGCGGTTGCGGCCCTCGCGCTTCGCCTGGTAGAGCGCCTGGTCCGCGCGGTGGAGCAGCGCGTCCACTTCGTCGCCGTCGTTGGGCCAGCCGGCGACGCCGCCGCTCACCGTGACGCAGCCGCCGGGCTGGCGATCGCGGTGGGGAAAGTCCCAGCCCGCGACCACCGCGCGGATGCGCTCGGCAGCGCGGAGCGCGAGGCTCTTCTCCACGTTCGGCATGATGAGCAGGAACTCCTCGCCGCCGTAGCGCCCCACGATCTCCTCCTCGCGCACGTTCTCCTTGAGGAGGTCGCCGAGGGAGCGCAGCAGCTCGTCGCCGGCGAGATGGCCGTTCGTGTCGTTGTAGTGCTTGAAGTGGTCGATGTCGAAGAGGAAGACCGAGAAGATGCGCGGCCCGCCGTCCGAGGCGATCAGGTCCCGCAGCCGGCGCAGGATGTGCGTCTTGTTGAGCAGGCCCGTGAGGCCGTCGGTCTTGGCCAGCATGGTCTGCTCCTTGAGCACCGCGGCACTCGTCATGCTGACCGACGTGATGAGCGCGATCGTGCGGCCGATCTCGCGCAGGTGAGGGAGGTCGCGCAGCGAGGGGCCGATCAGGATCACGCCGATCGTGCGTTCGCCGTTCACGATCGGGAGCGAGAGGGCGAAGCCGCTCGTCGGGACCCCGGTGGCGAGGTTGCGCCCGCGCACCACGCCGCTCTCGAGCTGCGCGTCCTGGAGCGTGAGCGGGAGCTGCTTCACCGCGGTCCAGCCCACGATGCCTTCGCCGCGCTTCACGCGATGGCCCACGGCGAACTCGCTCTCGCCGCGGCAGGCCACGGCCACGAGCTCGTCCTTGGCCGTGCGGTAGAAGACCGAGTAGCTCGCGTCGAAGATCTCCTGGATGAGGTCGAGCGTGCGCTCGGGGATCTCGCGCAGGTCCCGCGTCCCGGTGAGGCGCTGGGCGATCTCCGGCATCTCGGCGATGGAGCGCCGAAGCCGGTGGATCGTCTCCTCGGCGCTGTGGTGTCGCGCGCCCAGGTCCTGGACCACCCGGAGCTGCTCGTGCAGGCGCTGGTCGAGCTGGGCCGCGACGGCCTCGAGCTGGCGGATGCGCTCGCGCTTCGACACCGCGACGAGGTGGGCGCCGAGCAGTCCGGCGACCAGCGACGCCACGAGCAGGGTCACGATCTCGAAGGATTCCCAGTCCACGCAGTCCGCCGCCTCGGCCCGCGTGCGGTGCGAGCCGCGAAACCCATCGGCGGATCGCCGGGTTTCCTTGACGAAGCGCGGGGCTCGGAGGAGACCCGTGTCGGGGCGTCACGGGCCGGCGACGCTCGAGCCCAACTCCCTGAAATCCATGCGGATTCCGCTCGCTACGCCGGCCCCGGACCGCGCAGCAGCGGCGCGAGGGCGCGGCCCGTGTGGCTGGCCGGGTGTGCTGTGACCTCCTCCGGCGTCCCCGCCGCCACGATCTCGCCCCCCTCCTCGCCGCCCTCGGGGCCGAGGTCGATCACCCAGTCGGCGCTCTTCACGACGTCGAGGTGGTGCTCGATCACGACCACGGTGTTGCCGAGCTCCACGAGGCGCTGGAGCACGTCGAGGAGCTTCGCCACGTCGGCGAAGTGCAGGCCGGTGGTGGGCTCGTCGAGCAGGTAGAGCGTGCGTCCCGTGGCCCGCCGCGAGAGCTCGCGCGCGAGCTTGATGCGCTGCGCCTCGCCCCCCGAGAGGGTGGTCGCGGCCTGCCCCAGGTGGATGTAGTCGAGGCCCACGTCGTGGAGCGTCTGGAGCGGCCGCGCCACGCCGGGCACGTTCTCCAGGAAGCCGAGCGCCTCCTCGACGGTCATGTCGAGGACCTCCGCGATGCTCCGGCCCTTGTAGAGGATCTCGAGGGTCTCGCGGTTGTAGCGGCGTCCGTTGCACACCTCGCACGTGACGAAGAGGTCCGGCAGGAAGTGCATGGCGATGCGCAGGATCCCGTCGCCCCGGCAGGTCTCGCAGCGACCTCCCTTCACGTTGAACGAGAAGCGTCCGGGCCCGTGGCCGCGCACGCGCGCCTCGGGCACCTGGCTGAAGAGCTGGCGGATCCCGTCGAAGGCGCCGGTGTAGGTGGCGGGGTTGCTGCGCGGCGTGCGGCCGATGGGCGCCTGGCTCACGTCGATCACCTTGTCCACGTGCTCGAGGCCCGAGATCCGATCGAAGCGCCCGACGGGCTCCTTCGCGCCGTGCAGGCGCGCGGCCAGGGCGCGGTGCAGCGTGTCGGAGACGAGCGTGGACTTGCCCGATCCCGAGACGCCCGTCACCACCACGAAGAGGCCGAGGGGCAGGGCGAGCGTCACGTTCTTCAGGTTGTGCTCCCGGCAGCCGGTCAGCACGAGCGCGCGCTCCGTGCGGGGCCGCCGGCGGCGCGGCACGGGGATCGCCCGGCGCCCGGAGAGGTAGGCGCCCGTCAGCGACTCCTCCCGGGCGAGGATCTCGTCGAGCGTCCCCTCCGCCACGATGCGGCCGCCGTGGATCCCGGCGCCCGGCCCCATGTCCACGATCCAGTCCGCGGCCCGGATGGTTGCCTCG
>DASRUS010000262.1:0-2154 GCA_035687825.1 Myxococcota bacterium
GCCGCGCGCGAGTCGCTGCTCCGCCTGCGCCGGTTTGCAGCCGCCGGGGCGCGCATCTTCTACGGGCACGACCCCGGGTTCTGGGAGGGAGTGCCCCAGGCGCCGCTCTCGATCCCCTGAGAAACCAGGGGGTTCCGCCCATGGATCTCGTGTTTCTCTAGAAACCAGAAGGAGGTCTGCATGACGCTCGAGGAACGCAAGGACAGGCTGCGCAGGGCCTTCCAGGGGCTCAACTCCGGGAACCCCGACGAATGGCTCGGCCTCTTCGCCGACGACCTCGTGTGGCGCGCGACGCCGAGCGAGGTCTTCCCGTCCGTGCTGCGCGGCAAGCACGAGGTGATCACGAAGCTCTTCGGGGCGCTCACCGCGAAGCTCGCGGGCCCGCTGCGCGTCCACATCGACGAGCTGATCGGCGAGGGCGACCGCATCGTGGCCCTCGCGCACGGCGAGGCGAAGACGAAGCAGGGCGAGGCCTACGACCAGAGCTACTGCTTCATCTTCCGCTTCCGGGGCGACCAGGTCGTGGAGGTGGACGAGCGCTTCGACAGCGCGCTCGTGAACCGCGTACTCGCCTGACGCGCGCGCAAGCACCCCGGGCCGTTCCTGTTCCGTCTGGACCAGCACCCCGACCGCGAACGGCTGTGGGGAATCGTGGAGCAGATCTTCCGCCTCGGGGATCCCGACACGATCGCGCGCTTCATCCGCTCCTTCTACACGGATCCCGATCCGCGGCTGGAGGGCCTGCGTCGCATCGCGTGCCCGACCCTCGTGCTGCTCGGTGAGCACGACGTGCTCTTCGTGGAGCCGAGCCGCCTCATGGCCCGCGAGATCCCGCGCGCGCGCTGGACCCTGCTGCCGGGGATCGGCCACATGACGGCGATCGAGGACCCGGAGCGCAGCATCGGCGCGATCCTCGAATTCCTGGGCGACGTGGAGGCGGGGCGGGCATGAGCGCGCCGGGCTCTTCGGCCCGGGCTCCCGGTTGGGATCGCCCGGGAGGTGGGCTGCCGAGCCCCGGCGGCCCCGGCGCGCGCCCCGGGGACCGGTCCAGCCCAGCATCCATCCGGCCGATGAGATCCCGCGCGGGGCGCCGCAGCCCACGCCGCCGCCGGAGCGGTCGATGATCATCCCCATCGGGCACGCCGAGAGCGCCACCCGCCGCTGGCCGTGGGTGACCTTTGCCCTCGCCGGGCTCTGCGTGCTCGTCTTCCTCGGGACCGACGCCTCCGTGCCCGCGCCGCCCGATCCCGGGGAGGCGCTCGGCGAGGCCGCGACCTACTGGCGCGAGCACGCCTACCTCGAGCCGGCACCCGAGATCCAGCGCGACGTGGGGTACGACGTCCCGCCGAACCAGCGCAGCCAGTACCTGGCGCTGCTCCGGGATCAGTCGTGGGACGACATGCCCGAAGATCCCGATCAGGTCGAGGCGCAGCAGGCGAAGCTCGACCGCCTCACGGAGCGCGCGCTCTCGGGGCCCGCGGCGGACGAGGTGGTGAGCGCGGACCACCCGTACTGGCGCTTCGGTCTCGTGCCCGGGAGCGCCGGGCTCGCGACGCTCGTGAGCCACCAGTTCCTGCACGGGGGGTGGCTGCACCTCATCGGCAACCTCTTCCTCCTGCTCCTCATCGCGCCCGCGATCGAGGACCGCTGGGGGCGGCCGCTCTTCCTCGGCTTCTACCTCCTCGGCGGCGTGGCGGGCGGAGTCATCCACCTCGCGATGAGCGACGATCCGCGCCCGATGATCGGCGCCTCGGGAGCCATCGCTGCGGTGCTCGGCGCCTTCGCGGTGCGTTTCGCGCAGACGCCGATGCGCTTCGCCTACTTCTTCTTCATCGGCTTCCGCATCCTGCGCGGAACCTTCGAGGCGCGCGCCTGGGTGATGCTGGGAGTGTGGTTCGCGAACGAGCTGCTCCAGGCCTGGTGGAGCGGGGCGGGCGGGCTCTCGGACGGGATCGCGTACTGGGCGCACGTGGGCGGCTTCGCCTGCGGCGCCGGGGCCGCGTTCGCCCTGATCCGCTCGGGGATCGTGGAGCGCTTCATCGAGCCGAAGCTCGAGGAGAAGGTCACGCTCGCGCGCGGCAATCCCGTGGTGCAGCAGGCCCTCGAGGCGCGCGAGCGCGGGGAGCCCGAGGTGGCGTGGACGCTGCTCGAGGC
>DASRUS010000263.1:0-6103 GCA_035687825.1 Myxococcota bacterium
CGTCGCGCTCGCTCCCGTTCGGGCGGCGCCGGTGCGACGCGAAGAACCCGCGCGCGGCGTCGAAGACCTCTTCGAGGGCGGAGGGGACGCCCGCGGTCGGGGGCATCAGCATCCAGAGCACGCCGTAGAGGAGGATCCCGAAGCCGTGGACCAGGGCGAGGAGCAGGAAGGCCGCGCGCACGACCGTGACCGAGACGCCGAGACGGTGCGCGATCGAGGTGCAGACGCCCGCCAGCTTTCGGCCCGGCGCGTCCCGGGTCCACTCGGCGGGATCCCGCAGTCCGGCGAAACGGTCTTGCATGGCTCCTGGTCCTCCCCGCGGCCGGGCGCGCGCCGCCCGACGCGTACTACGCGCCGCCTGCGCGGATGGTTCGGATGAGTCCCTCCTGGGCCACGCTCGCGATCCGCTCGCCCCGGCGGGAGTAGATCGCTCCGAGGACGAGGCCGCGCGCCGCGCGGGCCACGGGGCTCTCGCTCGCGTAGAGGTGCCAGTCGTCGAAGCGCACGGGAGCGTGGATCCAGAGCGCGTGGTCGAGGCTCGCGCCGCGGCGCTGCCCGAAGGGGATGCCGTGGGGCCGGGCGGCGGTGCTGATCAGCATGCGATCGCTCGCGTAGACGAGGACCGCGGCGTGGAGCAGGGGATCCTCGGGGAGCCCCCCGCGCGGGCGGATCCAGACGCGCCGGCGCGCCGGAAGCCTGGCCGTCGGATCCGCGGGGTTCTCGGGGTCGCACGTGCGCATCTCGATGGGTCCGTCCGGGCGGCGCTGCGCCGGATCCCCGAGGAGCCGCGCGCGCAGGTCCTCCCAGTCGGGCAGGCCCTCGGGCTCGGGCGCCTCGGGCGCCGGGTCCTGGTGCTCGATGCCGGCCTCGGGCCGGGCGAAGCTCGCGGCGAGCTCGAAGATCGCCTCGCCCGACTGCCGCGCCACCACGCGGCGCGTGGTGAACGTGCGGCCGTCGCGGATGCGGTCCACCTCGAGCTCGATCGCGCTCTCGTGGGTCCCGGGCCGCAGGAAGTAGGCGTGGAGCGAGTGGAGGAAGCGCGCGTCGCGGCCCGCGGCGCCGGCGCCGAGCGTGCGCCCCGCGGCGACCACCGCCTGCGCCGCCACGAGTCCGCCGAACAGGCGGCCCTCCCCGGGCCCGGGGTCGGCCGAGAAGCGATCGGGACCGAGGGTCGCGAGCTCGAGGCGGCGGAGCAGACGCTCCACGAGCGTCAGGCGAGGCCCCGCCGGATCATTTCCTCGGCGATCTGGACGGCGTTGGTCGCGGCGCCCTTGCGCAGGTTGTCGGAGACCTCCCACAGCCAGAGGCGCTCGCTCCCGAGGTCCTTGCGCAGGCGGCCCACCAGCACCTCGTCGCGACCCGCGACGTCCTTCGGTGTCGGGAAGCGGAGCCGGGCGGGCTCGTCCACCACGCGCACGCCCGGGAAGCCCTCGAGGGCACGGCGGGCTTCCGCCACGCCGAGCGGTCGCGCCGTCTCGACGAGCAGGGCGGCGCTGTGGCCCACGGGCACCGGCACGCGCACGCAGGTCATGGAGACGGCGAGGTCGGGGAGCTCCAGGATCTTGCGCGTCTCGAAGAGCAGCTTCATCTCCTCGGTGGAGTAGCCGTCGTCGCGGAAGCTGTCGCAGAGCGGGAGCACGTTGTGCGCGATCTGCTCGGAGAAGGTCTTCGGCGCGGGCACGGGCTCGCCGCGCCCGATCGCGCCGAGCTCGGCCTCGAGGTCGTCGATGCCCGGGCGGCCGGCGCCGCTCACCGCCTGGAGCGTCGTCACGACGACGCTGCGCAGGCCGGCGGCGCGGCGCAGGGGCTCGAGCGCCATCACGAACCCGATCGTGGTGCAGTTGGGGCAGGCCACGATCCCGCGCTGCTTCTCGAGGGCGCCGGGGTTGATCTCGGGCACCACGAGGGGCACCTCGGGGTCGAGGCGCCACGTGCTCGACTTGTCGATGGCGATGCCGCCCCGGCGCGCCACCTCGGGCGCGAGGTCCTTGGAGAGGGCGCCCGTCGCGGCGAAGAAGACGAGGTCGGCGCCGTCGAAGGCCTCGGGGCGCGCGAGCTCCACGCGCACGTCGCGGCCGCGGAAGCGCACGGACGATCCCACGGATTTCTCGCTGGCGAGCGCGCGCAGCTCCGCCACCGGGAAGCGACGCTCCTCGAGGACTCGGAGGAGCACCTCGCCCACGGCTCCCGTGGCGCCCACGATCGCGACGACTCGTCCCTCGGCGTCCGCCAGTTCTGTTATTTCCGCCATCTCCGCCATTTCCGCCACCTGCGTCTCTCTCGCGTCTCTGGAATGGCTCGAATCCAGGAGCATCGAAGGCGACCGCGAGCCTGTCAAGCGGCCCGCCGGGCCTCATCGGTCAGACGTGGCTTCCGCTCCAATCGCGCAGCAGCCACTCACTCATGGGCAGCGACTCCACGCGCTCGATGTCCAGGAAGGCGCGCACGCTCGCGAGCATGCGGCCGAGGTTCTCGCGAAGCTTCTCCGGCGAGCCGCCCGCTTCGTATCAGAGCATCGGGTTCGTCACCGCCTCCGCGGCGGCGTCGGTCACGAGGAGGGAGAGCGGGCCGCGGGAGATCCGCGCGATCCGCTCCACCACGGGGCCGAGCAGCGCGTCGGCGAAGTCCGCCGCCGTCCCCGCCTCGGGCTTCCACAGCACGTAGCAGACCTTCTCCATTCCCCCCTCCGCCGCCCTTTCGTCCGAACGCTAACCCAGACGGGAGGCGGCGCAGAGGAGCTCGGCGGGGAGCGGCGCCGAGAGCTCGAGCTCGCGCCGGTCGGGAAGCCGGAGCCGCAGCGCTGCGGCGTGGAGGAGTGCGCGCGAGGCGCTCCCGGGTGCGCCCTCGGCGAAGGGCGGGCCGTACAGGTCGTCGCCCACCACGGGCGAACCCACCGACGCCGCGTGCACGCGGATCTGGTGCGTGCGCCCGGTGCTCGGCTCGGCGAGCAGCAGCGCGCGCTCCGAGTCCCCAGCGAGCCGCGTGAAGCGCGTGTGGCTCGCGCGCGCCCCCTCGCGCGGGGCGGGGAAGAGCCCGAAGCAGAAGCGCGTCCGGTGCGGGACCCGCCCGAGCCAGCCCGACACTTCGCAGCGTCGCTCGTGCGGCGGCGGCGCGACGAGCGCGACGTAGCGCTTCGCCACGCGCCCCTCGCGGAGCTCGCGGCCCACCCACGCCGCGGTCTCGCGGTCCCGGGCGAAGAGCGCGACGCCGCTCGTCTGGCGGTCGAGGCGGTGGAGGGCGTCGAGCCCCGGGTCGGCGAGCCGCTCGCGCAGGCGCTGCTCGAGGGAGAAGCGCTGGCTCGCGCGCGTCCCCTGCATGGGGAGCCACGCCGGCTTGTTCACGGCCACGAGGCGGCCGTCGTCGTGGAGGATCGCGTCGTCGGGGAGCGCCACGGGCTCGGGCTCGCGCACGAATCCGTACGCTTCGATCCACGCGCCCGCCGGGACCGCGGGCGGCGGCTGCTCCGGGAGGAGCGGGTGGCCGCTCACGCACAGGCCGCCGTGTCCGAGCAGCCGCTCGAAGCCCGCGTCGTCACCCCAGCGCCGCCGCGCGTCGTCGAGGAACGCGCCGAGCGGTAGCGCGCGCTCCAGGACCCAGCCCAGGCGGCGCACGGGAGGGTCGTAGCGCTCGGCGTCGGGGCTGCGGCGCGGGCTCTCCACGCGCGTAAGCGAAGCTGCACTTTCTCGGATGCGCAACTGGCGCGCAGGCGATCCGGCCAAACGCTCGTGTCACGTCTCGTTTCCCGTCGTACGCCGTGAACGCGCCCTCGCCGGAGAACGCAAGAAGTTGCTGACAACGGAGCCCGGGGCGGCGTATGAAGGTGCGCGTGGGTTGCGCACGGCTTGCCGCTGCGTTGCGCAGGAACTGCCGCTGGGCTGCGAGCGAGCTGCGCCGGGCTTGCACACGCCCTGCACGCGGCTTGCCGGTGGGTCGCGCCTTCGTGACGAGGTGGCTCTCATGACCGCGCGCCACAACCTCTTGGCTGCGCTCGCGCCCGTGCTCCTCGCCGTCGCCACGGCGGGCTCGGCGCAGAACGCGCCCATCACCTTCACCGCGATCGGCGACATTCCGTACGGGTCCTCCGAGATCCAGGTCTTCGAAGACCACGTCGCCGATCACAACGTCTTCAGCCCCTCGGACTTCCTGGTCCACGTGGGCGACATCAAGAGCGGGAGCTCGTCGTGCGTCGAGTCGCACTACGTCACCGCCGCGGAGATCCTGCGCGGGCTCGCGGTGCCGGCCTACATCGTGCCCGGCGACAACGAGTGGAACGACTGCAGCAATCCCGACCAGGCCTGGGCCTTCTGGGAGGAGCACCTGCTCGGACTGGAGCAGGGCTTCTGCGGCGTGCCCGCGGACTTCGAGGCGCAGTCCGTGCGCCCGGAGAACTTCGCCTTCACCTCGAAGGGGGTCCTCTTCATCGGGCTGAACCTCGTCGGCGGATCGGTCCACGACTCCTCGGAGTGGACCACGCGCCTGAACCAGAACGCCGACTTCGTGAACCAGCAGCTCGCCCAGCACGGCGCGCAGGTGCGCGCGATGGTCGTGTTCGGGCAGGCGGGGCCGAGCTCGAACCGCGCGACCTTCTTCAACCGCTTCGTGACCGCCGCGGCGGGCTTCGGGAAGCCCGTGCTCTACGTCCACGGCGACGGCCACTCGTGGATCCAGGATCGCCCGTTCTCGCTGCAGAGCATCCTGCGCGTCCAGGTTCCCCAGGGCGACCCCGTGGAGTTCGACGTCTCCCTCGACCCGGTGAACCCCTTCACGCCCGACCGCGACCCGTGGCCGAGCGGCGCGCCCGTCTTCAACAAGCCGCCCTGCGTGGAGGCGGAGGGCGACGGCGCCGTGAACTTTGGCCAGTCCGCAAGCGTGGACGGCCTCGTCACCGACGACGGCGACCCGGATCCGCCGGGCCAGGTGGACATCACCTGGAGCCGCGCGTCGGGGCCCGGCACGGTGAACTTCGCGAGCCCCGGCTCGGTCGCGACCACGGCGAGCTTCTCGGCGCCGGGGAGCTACGTGCTGCGCCTCAGCGCGGACGACGGCCAGCTCGCCACGAGCGACGACGTGCCCGTGCAGGTGGGCTCGAGCGGGCCGCTGCTCTCCATCGACGACCTCTTCGTCACCGAGGGCGACACCGCGGTCTTCAGCGTGACGCTCGCCGCGGGTACGGGGGGATCGGTCTCCGTCGGCTGGGCCACCGCCGACGGGAGCGCGAGCTCCGCGACCGACTACACGGCCAGCTCCGGGACGCTTTCCTTCTCCGGCGCGACGACGTCGCGCACGCTCTCCGTGCCCACGACCGAGGACGCAGCCGTCGAGGGCTCCGAGCCCTTCTTCGTGAACCTCGTGAACCCCTCCGGCGCGAGCCTCGCCAAGGCGCAGGGGGCGGCGGTCGTCCTCGACGACGACGTCCCGTCTCCCTTCACGCTCTCCGTCGCGACGAGCGGATCGGGGAGCGTGCAGCTCTCGCCCACCGGGGGATCCTACGCGCCGGACACCGTGGTGACGCTCACGGCGCTCCCCGCCCCGGGCTCCGCCTTCGCGGGCTGGAGCGGTGACCTCTCGGGCACCGCGAACCCGACGACGCTCACCATGAGCGCCGACCGCAGCGTCACGGCGAGCTTCGTCCCGGTGCCCACCTTCACGCTCACCGTTGCGACCGAGGGCGGCGGCAGCGTCGGCCTCTCGCCGCCGGGCGGCGTCTACCCGCAGGACAGCTCCGTCACGCTGAGCGCGCTCCCCGACGCGGGGTTCATCTTCGCCGGCTGGAGCGGCGACCTCTCGGGCGCGGCGAACCCCGCGACGCTCGTCATGAGCGCGGACCGCAGCGTCACGGCCCGCTTCGATCCTTTCGTCCCGCCGGAGGTGCTCGTGCTGGCGCCGAGCGCGGACGCCCACGTCCAGTCGGGAGGGCCGGGCTCGAACTACGGAGGCGCGGACCACCTGCGCGCGAAGACGGACAGCACGACCTATCGCGCGTATCTCCGCTTCGACGTCCCGGGCTTCGTGACGGAGGTCCAGCGCGCGACGCTTCGCCTGCGCGTCACCGACGCGAGCCCGAGCGGGGGATCGGCGTACGCGGTCTCGAACGCGTACGCGG
>DASRUS010000264.1:0-3309 GCA_035687825.1 Myxococcota bacterium
GCTGCTCGACGTGCGGAAGACTCTTTCCTTCCGCGTTCGCTGAACTCCACCACCGCTTCCACCGGGGCGATCCAAACACGGACGCGTAGGCCGGGGCCGGGAGGGGTCGGAGCGCAGGGCCCGCGTCAGCGCAACCAAGTCCTCGTACCGACCGTGAGAACCTACGCGTCAACCTCCCGTCGGAGTCTCCGCGTCGTCGCGTTCGCCCAGCACGTGGGAAGGTCTCCCTGGACGCGCTGGTCCCGGCGAAGGCCCGGAGCGGAGCGCCCCTCCCGGCCCCGGCCCCTCCACCGTCTCAAAGGCTCCGAATGACGAGGCGACGCGGGTCGCCAGGCGTTCGAGGGACGCGCGGGTTTCGGCGTCGGTGATGCCCGGGATCTGCACGCGGGCCACGAGGAGGTCGAGGCCGAGGCGCTCGCGGTAGCGCGCGATCCCATCCGCCACCGCGCTCTCGCTCCCGACGAGCACACGATCCTCGAGCCGTCCGCCCGCCGCGCGCGCCAGGGCGCCGCGCGCGTCGCCGCGGCGGCCGGGGAACTCGCGTTCGAGGCCGGCGAGCGCGCGCTTCGCCTCGGCGTCGTCCCCGGCGACGTGCAGCGTGCGCATCACGGGGACGCGCACGGGCGCGAGCTCCGCGCCGGTTGGCAGGTTCGCGCGGTGGAGCGCGTAGTTCTCCTCCAGCACCTCGAGGGTCTCGAGCGGCGAGGCCAGGTACGCGAGGCCGCGCCGCGCGGCCTGCAGCAGGCCCTTCGGACCGAAGGCCGCGACGAGCAGCGGGGGGTGGGGGCGCTGCACGGGGCGGGGAGCGGGGCGCACGTCGTCGCTGGCGTCCAACGCCGTGAAGTGTCGCCCAGCCAGCCGGAACGCGCTCCCCGACCACGCCTCCAGGATCGCGTCCAGCGCCTCGTCGAAGCGGTCCCGCTTGGTGCGCGACGCCACGCCGAAGCCCTGGAAGACGGGCTCGCGAAAGCCCCGGCCGAGGCCCAGCCACACGCGGCCGCAGGAGAGCGCGTCGAGCACCGACACCTCGGTGGCGATGCGCAGCGGATGGTGGATCGGCAGCAGCAGCGAGGTGGTGCCGAGGCGCAGCCGCTGCGTGCGCGCCGCGATGGCCGCGAGCGCGACGAGCGGCGAGGCGGTGGCGCCGGGGCCGAAGTGGCCCTCGGGGAGCCAGACCGAGTGGAGCCCCAGCGCTTCGGCCCACGCCGCGAGGCCGAGCCGCTCGCGCCAGCCCGCGGCGTCGCTCGCGCCGCCGAGCGCGATCCCGAGCAGGAGGGTCCCGCCGCGCGCCGCGCGCGGCGCGTCGCGCAGGGCGGCTGACGTCATGCGCCGCCCCCGGCGGCGCGCGATCGCATCACGTAGGGGAGCAGGATCTCCACCAGGTCGAGCTCGGCGCCGAGCGAGCGGCCCACCCCGGAGAGCAGCCCGAGCACGCGGCCGAGCAGCACCACGTGGCTCGGCACGCGCACGATCGGGTTCGCGCGGATCCGCTCCGGAAGCTCGCGGCGCAGACGCTCGACGGTGTCGCTCCGCGCCGAGGGCCGCTCGCGCAGCTCCTTCGCCCCCTCCAGGAACATGCGCGCGATCTCCACGAGCGATTCGGAGCCGCCGTCGCGCGTCTCGAACCCGAGGGAGAGGAACGCGCGCGCCATGGCCGGCGGATCCTCGCGCAGGAGCGCGAGCGCGAGCTCGACGAGGTGCTCGCGGAAGCGCGGCGGCAGCTTTTTCGTGAGACCGAAGTCGACGAGCACGAGCTTCGGCCCCTCGGGCTGCACGAAGAGGTTGCCGGGGTGCGGGTCGGCGTGGAAGAAGCCCGCCACGAGCACCTGCTCGCAGTAGGCCTCGACGAGGAGCCGCGCCACGCGCGACGGATCCACCCCCGCCTTCTCGAGCCCCTCGAGATCCGTGATCTTGATGCCCTCCACGAACTCCATCACCAGCACGCGCCGGGTGGTCCACTCCCAGTGCACGGCGGGCACCACCACGTCGCCGCGCTCGCGGAACAGCTCGGCGGCCGCCTCGGCGTTGTGGCCCTCGTTCACGAAGTCGAGCTCGAGGGGGACCTGCGCGCCGAGCTCGTCCACGAGCGGCATCAGGTCCAGGTCGCGCTCCACCACCCCCACCGCGCGGAACAGCAGGCGCAGGTTCGCGAGGTCGCTCCGCACCAGCGCCTCGATCTCCGGGTACTGCACCTTCACCGCGACGCGCGTCCCGTCCAGGAGCCGGGCCTCGTGCACCTGGGCGAGCGACGCCGCGGCGATGGGCCGCGTCGAGAAGGAGCGGAACACCGAGTCGAGGGGGCGGCCGAGCTCGCGCTCGACGCTGCGGCGGATCACGGAGAACGGCCGGTGGGGCACGCGGTCCTGGAGCTTCGAGAGCACCTTCACGTACTCGGGCGGCAGCACGTCCGCGCGGGAGCCGAGGAACTGGCAGCCCTTGAGGATCAGCCCGCGCAGATCCACCGCCGCGTCGTAGATCGACTTCGCGCTCTCGCGGTTGAAGCGCGACCAGCGCTCGCGCATGTCGGGGGGGCGCAGCCGCTGCGCCACGAACTGGTTCGCCTTGATGCCGAGGTAGATGCGGCCGAAGGTGGTGCCGATGCGGCGGGCGCGGTACAGGCGCTCGCCCGTGGAGAGCTGCGAGGGGGCGCTCACGTCTACCAGAGCTCCGGGGGCTTCGAGGGGCAGGACCACGAGCCGGCGAGTCCGTCCTCGTCCTCCTCGCTCGGGATCTCCTCGTCCTCGAACTCCTCCTCCTCGCCGTCCTCCTCGTCGAAGTACGGCGGGTTGTACGCGCACTGCACCCAGCGCGGCGCCGAGAACTCGAGGAGGTAGTTGATGCCGAAGTTCTGGTACACGAACTGGGGCCGGTCGAGGAGGGCGAAGCCCACCCGGGGCTCGGGGACCTTTCGCAGGAGCCCCCCCTCCACGAGGTCATCCAGGCGGTCGGGGTACTGGCCTTCCCGCGCGAGGTAGGCCTGGAGCGCCTCGTTGATGCGCGCGGCGCGCTCGTCGCGCGTCACCCGGTAGTCGTCCTCCACCCAGAGGAGGCCCGCGAGGACGGGGACGGCCACCCCGAGCGCGCCGAGCGCGGCCCGGCGGCCGGGCAACGCGCCCGCTCCGCCGCGCTCGGAGATCCGACCCCGCGCGAGCACCGCCGCCGCGAGGCACGAGGCGAGCGCGGAGACCTTCCAATCGAGACTCACGCCGCGCGCGACGGCCGCGACCACGAGCAGGATCGCGACGGCGCAGGCCACCCCCGAGACCACGCCGCGCGCGACGGGGCCGGCGCTGGCCCCGAGGCTCGCGC
>DASRUS010000265.1:0-6365 GCA_035687825.1 Myxococcota bacterium
AGGATCTCGTCCACGCCCGCGTCCGGAACGGCCTCGCGCAGGATCGCCCACGCGCCCGCGGCGTGCGGCGCCGCCATCGAGGTGCCGGTCGCGTTCTTGTAGCCGGTGACCTGCCACTCGGGAGCCCGGATGTTGACCCCCGGGGCCCACAGCGAGAGGAAGGAGGCGCGGTTCGCGAAGGCCTGGAGGGTGTCCACGTCGGTGCTCGCGCTCACGCTCACCGCCGAGGAGATGCACGCGGGCTCGCTGAGTCCATTCGAGAGACCGTTGTTCCCCGCCGCGATGACCGTCGCGATGCCCTCGGAGCGGAGGTTGTCGATCGCGGCCTTGTAGGCGGCGTTGCCGGCGTCGCAGGCCGACTGCGAGGTCCAGGTCTGGCCGCCCAGGCTGATGTTCACGGCGGGGATCACGTGATCGAAGCGGAAGACGTCGTGGACCTCCTCGAGCGCCGCGATCACGTCCGACTCGTACGCGCGCGCGCAGGGCGCCGGGCTCGGGCTGCAAGCGGTCGCGCTCGTGATCTCGGAGGCGACCTGGATCGAGATGAGCGCCGCCCCCGAGGCCACGCCGTCGTAGCTCGGGCCGTCCCCCGCCGCGATCCCGGCCACGTGCGTTCCGTGGAAGCATTCGGCCGACCAGGTGCAAAAGGTGCCCGCACCGGATCCGCTCTGCGTGTCGTCGCCGTTCGGGCAGTCCCCGTTCGGCCCCGGGGAGCCCGACGCGAAGCAGGCCTCCGCCACGATCTTGCCCGCGAGGTTCGGGTGCACGCCGTCGATGCCCGTGTCGATCACGGGGAGGGTCTGGCCTGCGCCGTCGAAGCCGAGGGCGAGGGTCTGGTCGGCCTGGACGAGGGGCACGCTCACGTCGAGGAGGGGAGCGTGGAGATCGTCGGAGGTCACGGCCGCGACGCGCGGTGAGCGCGCCAGGGCTTCGAGGGCCGCCGCCTCCACCTCGAGGGCCGCGAAGGGGATGGCGCGGAAGGCGCGCACCACGCGATGCGGCGTTCCGGCGAGGTCGGTGGCGAGGGAAGCCTGCGACGCCGCGATCCGGCTGCGCTGCGCGCCGCGCGCCGCCGCGGCCAGCGCACCCTCGGGCGCGAAGGCGGCGTCGAGCTCGACGAGGACGCGCACCCGCTCCCCCGCCGCGGCTCGCGCCGCCACGCCGGCGGGGATGCGCGGAGCCGCGACCGCGGACGCCGCGAACGCGAGCGCGGCGAAGGTCCCGAGAGCTGCCATGGATCTGCGCACGCGCTGCCTCCGGCCGGCTCCGCATCTTACCCGAAAGTGGCCCGGCCGAGGCGGAGGGATTCAGTAGCTCCCCAGAACTCCACGCAGCTTCGCCGCGATCTCGTCCAAGTGGTGCGGCTCGGCGACGAAGGGCGGCGCCACGAGGACGGCGTCCCCCGTCACGCGCACCAGGAGCCCCGCGGCGAACAGGTCCTGGACGGCGCGGTAGCCCCGGGCGCCGGGCGGCCCGGCGGGGGCGAGGTCGATGCCCGCGAGGAGCCCGAGCCCCCGCACGTCCGTCACCGCGGGCAGGTCGCGCAGGCCGAACATCGCGTCGAGGAAGGGAGCCTCCAGCGCGCGGGCGCGGGCGAAGAGGTCCTCCTTCTCGTAGATCGAGAGCGCCGCCAGCGCCGCGGCACACGCCACGGGGTGGCCCGAATAGGTGTAGCCGTGGGGGAATTCGATGCCCTCCTTTGGCGCCGCCTCGGTGATCGTGCGATAGACGCCGGCGCGCACCGCGACGGCGCTCATGGGCACCGCGCCGTTCGTGAGGGCCTTGGCCATGGTGATCATGTCGGGCACCACGCCGAAGCGCTGCGCCGCAAAACTCTGGCCGAGGCGCCCGAAGCCGGTGATCACCTCGTCGAACACGAGCAGGATCCCGTGCCGGTCACAGATCTCGCGCAGCCGGGCGAGGTAGCCCTTCGGCGGGACCAGGCAGCCCGTGGACCCCGCCACGGGCTCAACGATGCACGCGGCGATGGTCTCGCCGCCGTGGGTCGCGCACAGCCGCTCCAGGTCGTCGGCGAGCTCGGCGCCGCGCTCGGGCTCGCCGCGCACGAAGCGGTTCTCCGGCAGCCAGGTGTGGCGCAGATGGAGCACGCCCGGGAGCAGCGGCCCGAAGGCGCGGCGGTTGCCCACGATCCCGCCCACGGAGATCCCGCCGAAGTTCACGCCGTGGTAGGCGCGCTCGCGCCCCACGAACCGCACGCGCTGCGCCTCGCCGCGCGCGCGGTGATGGAGGAGCGCGAGCTTGAGCGCCGTCTCCACGGCCTCCGAGCCCGAGGTGGCGAAGAAGACGTGATCCATGCCGTCCGGGAGCAGCGCCACGAGCCGGCGCGCCAGCTCGAAGGCGCCCGGGTGTCCGTGCTGGAAGCACGGCGCGTAGGAGAGCTCGAGGAGCTGCTTGTGCACCGCCTCCGCGATCTCCGGGCGCGCCTGGCCCGCGGGCGTGCAGAAGAGGCCCGAGACCCCGTCCAGGATGCTGCGGCCGTCCGCGCTCGTGAGAAAGACCCCGGAGCCGCCGACCAGGAGCCGGGGGTGCTCCTTGAAGTGGCGGTTCGGCGTGAAGGGGAGCCAGAAGGACTCGAGCCGCTCGTCGCGCATGTCACTCCACCGTGTAGGATCGATACTTCTCGAGCAGGCGCCTGGGCCGCTTCAGCGCGTCGCGCCGGAAGGGGTCCGCGAGCTCCTGGTCGAGGTGGATCTCGAGCACCGTCGGCTGCTCCGAGCGCAGCGCGCTCCGCAGCGCGTCGCCCACGTCGCCCGCCCGCTCCACGCTGATCCCCTGGGCACCCATGGCCCGCGCGATCGCCGCGAAGGACGGGTTCTCGAGCTCGCTCGCCACGGCGCGCCCGGCAAAAAAGTCGATCTGGTTCTTCTTCTCCGCGCCCCACTGGCGGTTCGCGAAGACCACCGCGACCACCGGGATCCGCTCGCGCACCGCGGTGAGGGTCTCGTGGAGGCTCATGCCCCAGGCGCCGTCGCCGACGTACGCGACGGCCGGGCGCTCGGGCCGCGCCACCTTCGCACCGAGCGCCGTGGGGAAGGCGTAGCCGCAGTTTCCGAAGCCCATGGCGGCGAAGAAGCTCGGGGACTCTTCGAAGCGGAGGTAGGAATTCGCGACCGAGCACACGTTGCCGATGTCCGTCGTGACCATCGCGCCGGGCGGCAGCGCCCGCTCGAGCTCGCGGAGCGCGCGGCGCGGCGGGATCGGCGTCCCCTCGCGGTCCGAGAGCGCGTCGAGCTCGCGCTCCCAGGCCTGCTTCTGGCGCGCGACCTCCGCGAGGCGCGCCGGCGCGCTCGAAGCGGCCGCGAGCTCGCCCGCGCGCTCGATCCTCGCCAGGAGCTCCACGGTCGCCGCCGCGGCGTCACCGTGGATCGCCACGTCCACGGGTCGCGTGAGTCCGAGCACGCGAAGGTCGCTGTCCACCTGCACGACCTTCGCCCCACGCGGCCAGTAGTCGATCTCGTACTGCGGCAGCGTCCCGAACGGGCCGAGGCGCGAGCCGAGGGCGAGCACCACGTCGGCCTGGGCGAGGATCCGCATCGCCGCCTTCGAGCCGAGGTAGCCGAGGGGTCCGCACGCGAGCGGGTGGCTCGCGGGGAACGCGTCGTTGTGCAGGTAGCTCGCCACGACGGGCGCCGAGAGCTTCTCGGCGAGGGCGACGAGGGGCTTCGTCGCGCCGGACATGACGACACCGCCCCCGGCGAGGATCACGGGGAAGCGCGCCCCGGCCAGGGCGCGCGCCGCTTCGTCCAAGCTCTCGGGCGCGCCCGGCCCGCGCCGGATCGCGGGGGGACGCGGGATCGCCTGGTCGAGCTCTCCGTAGAAGAGGTCGCGGGGGATGTTGAGCTGCGTGGGTCCACGCTCCAGCGCGGCCAGCGTGAAGGCGCGCTGCGTGAGCTCGGCGATGCGATCCGGGCGCGTCACGTGGAGCTGCGCCTTCGTGATCTTGGAGAAGATCGGGAGCTGCTCCGTCTCCTGGAAGCCGCCGAGGCCGGCGGTGGCGGTCCCCGCCTCCGGCGTGATGCAGACGACGGGGGAGTGCGCCCAGTAGGCGGCGGCGATGGCGGTCACGAAGTTCGTGACCCCCGGCCCGTTCTGCGCGATGCAGACGCCGTGGCGTCCGGAGGCGCGGCTGTAGCCGTCGGCCATGTGCGCCGCGTTCTGCTCGTGGGCCACGGACCAGAAGCGGATCCCGGCGGGCGGGAAGAGGTCGAGGGCGTCCATGTAGGCGGAGCCCACGATCCCGAAGACGTCGGTGACGCCGTTCGCGACGAGCGTCTCCACGAAGGCTTCGCTGGCGGACATGCGGGGCATGGAGTTCTCCCAGGAAGAGCCGGTCGAGGAATCAAGCCACGCTCGAGCGCGCCGCAGCCGAGGTCGAGGGGTCGGCGCGGAAGTCACCCGCAGGCCGCCACGGGCTTCGGCAGGGCACCCAAGCCACGTGCTCCGCGAAAGTAACACCCAAGACAGTTGGCGGCCGAGGCATGGAGCGCCGACCCCTCGGCCTCGGCTGCTTCGGCAGGGCGCACATCTCAGCTCCCCCCCAGGAGCTCGCTCGCGATCCTGCGCGCGAGGGTTCCGTCCACGTCCCCCTTGTGCGCCTTCATCACGGCGCCCATCACCTTGCCCACGTCGCCGGGCTTCGAGGCGCCCGTCGCGGCGATGGCCTCCTCCACCCACGCGCGCGTCTTCGCCTCGTCCGCGAGCTTCGGCAGGAACTCCTGGATCACCGCGAGCTCGGCGCGCTCGGCTGCGGCGCGGTCCTCGCGCCCCGCCTGCTCGAAGGCCTCGATGCTCTCGCGTCGCTGCTTCTCGAGGCGGCGCAGCACGCCCACGCTGGCTTCGTCCGCGAGCGTCTTCGAGTTGTCCTTCTTCATCTCCACGAGCAGCGCGGCGCGCACGTTGCGCAGCGCCGAGAGGCGACTCGCGTCCTTGCTCTTGAGCGCGCTCGTCATCTCGCGGCTCACGTCATCGACGATGGGCATGACCGCCTCCCGGCTCGAGCGAAGGCGGTAGGGTAGCGCGGGCCCGGCCTCATCCCATCGGGTACCGGATCTCCTTCGAGATCCGGTCCACCGCGTCGAGCGCTTCCTTCGGCAGCGTCACTCCGGCGGCGGCGAGCGTCGCGTCGAGCTGGGCGACGGAGGTCGCGCCGACGATCGTGGCACCCAGGAAGTCGTGGGCGAGGGTCCAGGCCACGGCGAAGGTGGGAAGCGCCAGGCCGTGCTGCTCCGCCAGCTCCGCGAAGCGCGCCGTGGCTTCGAGGCTCCGTTCGCTCACGAAGCGCCGGGTCATCGACCGCGTCCGGGGCGTGCCCTCCTGGTAGCGGGTGAAGCGCGCGCCCGCGGGCCAGACGCCTCCCAGGTACTTGCCCGAGAGGACGCCGCCCGCGAGGGGGCTGTACGCGAGGAGGCTCACGCCCTCGGCGCGACACGCGGCTGCCAGCTCATCCTCGAAGCGGCGGTTCAGCAGGTTGAAGTGGTTCTGGATCGACTCGAAGCGCGCGGTGCCGTGGCGCTCGGCCATCCAGAGGCTGCGCACGAGGCCGTAGGCGGTCTCGTTGCTGCACCCCACGGCCCGCACCTTCCCCTCCTCGACGAGGCGGTCGAGGGCTTCGAGGGTCTGCTCGATGGGCAGACCCGCATCCGGCCAGTGGGTCTGATAGAGGTCCACGTAGTCGGTGCCGAGGCGGCGTAGGCTCGCCTCGAGCGCGCGCTCGATCGAATGGCGATCGAGACCCGTCTTCCCCGCCCGCACCGGGGCCTGGAACCAGCCGCCGCTCGGCCCGGCGACCTTGGTCGCCAGGATCACGGCGTCGCGCGGCTTGCTCGCGAGCCACTTGCCGACGATCTCCTCGGTGCGCCCCGCCCACTTCGGATCCGGCGGCACGGGATACGTCTCCGCGGCGTCGACGAGGTCCACCCCCGCGTCGAAGGCGCGGTCGAGGATCGCGAGGCTCTCCCTTTCATCGGCCATGCTGCCGAAGGTCATGGTGCCGAGCGCGATCTCGGAGACGACGAGGCCCGAGCGGCCGAGGCGGCGGCGCTTCACGAGGGTCCTCCTGGGCGAGGGTCGCGACGTCCCGCGGACGCTACGCCTTCGCGCTCGGACGCGCGGACATCTTCTCGTGCCAGCGCTCCAGGTGCTTCTGCCCCGGCTGGATGGACGTCTTCGTGATGCGCCCGAAGTCGATCCCGACGAGCGCCGTGATGTCTGCGATGGTGAAGCGATCTCCGGCGACGAAGCGCGTCTTCGCCAGCACGCCGTCCAGCCAGGCCAGCTGCTTCGCGGCCGCTTCCTTGCACACCGCGCCGTACTCGGGCACCTGCGGGATCCGGCCCTTGAAGAAC
>DASRUS010000266.1:0-3772 GCA_035687825.1 Myxococcota bacterium
GATCGTGCGTCACTCGCTCCACCCCCGGGAGCTCCAGTCGTCGATGCTGCGGCGTCTGTACCTGGAGGCGCTCGATCCCGAGACGCTGTTCCGCCCCTTCGTGCCGGGCGCGCTCGAGAAGGTGGGCGGGGCGCAGGACGCGTCGAGCTGGTTCTGGTCCTTCGCGACCTACGACCGCGCGCTGAACCGCCCCTTCGTCTACTCGCTCTACTTCGAATGGGAGGGCGACGCCCTCGCCGCGGACGGAGAAGAGTTCGCGGAGATCCGGGCCGCGGCGGAGCGGGTCGCCGCGGGCCGCGTGAGCCTACTCGCCTTCGGCAACCGGCTCGACGCGGCGGTGGCGGGGCTCCACCCGCGCATCCTGAAGCGGCTCGTGCTGGGGCCCTACTGGTCGCCCGCCTTCACGCGCAACGAGGATCCGCTCGGCGCGCTCCTCGAGTCGCTGGAGGAGCGCCTGCCCTTCGCGCTGCGCTTCGAGACCGAGATCCTGATCTCGGAGCGCGAGACGCGGGTGGGCGCGGGCTGGCTCTCGAAGGGCGAGCTCCGCCAGGTGTTCTGGATCCCCGAGTCGGTGGAGCTCGCGACGCGGGGCGTGAGCCAGCTGGAGCGGCACGTGGTGCTGCCGCACTGGCTCGCGCGGCGCGTGCAGGAGGCGGGCCTGCTCGCCGACCACCGCCTGGTCGTGATCGAGGAACCTCCGCCGTCATGACCTCGATCAGCGTCGTCACGCTCGGCGACCGCGAGCTCGACGCGCACCTCGAGCTCGCCACGAGCCACGTCGTCTCGTTCCCGATCCGCGCCCCCGAGGCGAAGGCTGCAACCGGCGGGCCCGAGGCCGGGGCGACGCTCGGGGGGCGCCGCTTGGCCTACCGTCCGCTCCAGGCGCTGCCCGGCCGGGCGCCCGGCGCGGAGCGGGAGCTCCGCATCGCCGAGCGCATCCGGGAGATCACGCCGAAGGACGACCTCTACACCGACGTGGAGCACTTCGTGCTGCGCGTGCTGCGCCGGGGGATCCAGGTCTACCTCCAGATCCACGCCGACACCGCGAAGGCGTCCGGCCTCGACCGGCTGCTGGCCGCGAACCAGGGGGGCCAGCTCCCGGCGCGCGACGAGGCGGAGCTCGCGGAGAAGATGGAGGCGGCCTGCGCGGCGGGCCTTTTCGCGTTCGCCGCCTACGTGGCGACGCGCCTGCTGGACGCGGAGCGCGACGCGGTGGAGAAGCTCTCCTTCGAGGTCGCGCCCCCGGGCGAGCTGCCGCTCTCGGGCCGGATCGAGGCCCTGCGCGCGGCGCTCCACCCCGTGTGGAGCGCGATCGACGCCCACGCGCGCGACGACGCCTCGCTGGTCAAGGCGGTGCGCGACGCGGCGCGCGAGCTCGCGCGCCGCCTGCAGGCCGTGCAGCACTCGCTCCCGCACCTCGAGTTCTTCACCCGCTACCACTACCGCATCGAGCCCGAGGGCGTGCTCCTCGCCGGCTTCGAGCTGCCCGAGGGCCGCGTCGCGAGCGACATCCAGGTGGCGGCGAAGCGCCCCGAGGACGTGGTGGGCAACCACGTGGCGAAGCTCGAGGCGTGCCGCATCGCGCAGCGCCTCACCTGCTACGACCGCGAGCGGCAGGCGAACCCCTTCGTCGAGCTCGGCGGCTTCGTGTTCAGCTTCATCGCCGACGGGAACCCCGGCACGGGCAAGACCACGCTCATCCAGATGATCGTGACGCTGCTGCGCGACTACACGCGCGTGGCCGGGCTGCCGCTGCGCTACGAGAACTTCTCCGTGGACCAGATCTCCGACTACCAGGGACGCTCGGGTCAGAACGCCCGGCGTTTCTGCGACGCGATCCTCGACCCTCGCGTGGTGGGCTTCGGAACGCTCGACGACGTGGACCAGGTGTGCGGCCAGCGCGGCGACAAGAACGCCTCCGCCGGCCAGCTCGAGGTGACCGCCGTCTTCATGCAGCAGCTCGGCGGGGCGCAGACCGTGGTGCGGGGCAACGCCAGCTTCGGCCTCTTCTCGAACTCCCCCGAGAAGGTGGACGACGCGCTGCGCCAGCGCGCCCAGTCCCGCTTCCTGGTGGACGGACCCCGGACCCGGGCGGATTTCACCGATCTGCTGCACCTGCTCCTGCGCAAGAACTGGAAGCTGCCCCTGGGCGACGGCTACGAGCCCCTCGCCGCCCAGCGCGTGCGCGAGGTGATCCGCGAGAAGTACGGCGAGTACGAGGTGCCGCGCACCTCCGAGCTGCGCCGCATCTACGAAGAGGTCGCGGCGCGCTCGGCGGGGGGCGCGCTCGCGACCTGGGCGGCCTTCGGCGAGTACCTGCACGCGCTCCAGGCGCGCGACCCGCGCTTCACCGGACGCGCCGTGCGCAACATCGCGGACGCGGTGCACGCGCGCATGATGGACTTCGACCTGCCCGGCGAATGGCTCGAGAAGCGCGAGGCCTTCTTCGGCCAGCCCTGGGAGCGCCGGCTCGCGATGCTCACAGAGCTGGCCGGCGAGGTCACGCCCGAGATCGTGATCCAGGAGATCAACCGCTACGCCGAGAGCGAGGTCCGCTACGCCGACGCGGCCGAGCAGCGCGAGCTCACGGAGCGCACGCGCCAGATCGTGCTGGAGGCGCGGGCGCGCAAGGCCGCCAGCGAGCACGAGATCTGAGCGTGGCCGACGCCCCCCTCCCCGAGGTCCTGCGCCGGGATCTCTTCCGCGTGGACGATCCGCTGCTCCTGGATCGCTACCGGGCCGCGCTGGCCGCCCTCGGCGTGGACGCCCCGGCGCACCCGGTCCTGCACGTGGACGCCGCGGGCTTCAGCCCCGAGATCGCCGACGCGCTGGGCGACGCCTGCTACCTCGGGGCCGGCGCGCTGGAGGGCCACGCCGTGGTGGTGTGCACGGAGCAGCTCGGCGCGCGCCTCGTGCATCCGGGGCTCGGCTTCGGCGCGGTGGCGTTCCGCAGCGTGACGCGCGCCGCGGCGCGCGAGATCGGCGCGATCACCCTGCGCGAGGCGCTGATCCTCGACTTCCAGAGCGACGCCGCGCCGCTGGCGGACCCGCGCGCCCTCGCGGACGCGTCCGCGCTGGAGGTGCGCGCGCGCACGCCCGGCGGCCTCGTCGAGGGGATCGCCCGCCTCGAGGAGTGCAAGCGCGAGTTCCTGCGCAGCGACCGGCTCTGGCTCGACGACGCCTTCCTGCGCGACCTCGCGGCGCTGGCCGAGCGCGTGCGCGACCTCCCGCCCCTGCCCGAGGGCTTCGCGGCCTCCCGCCATCCCCTGGCGCTCTTCTTCTCCCCGGCCTTCGGCGGGAGCTACGTGATCGAGGAGCCCGGGGCGAGCTCGCGCGCGGCGACGACCTGCGTGCTGGCGGGCGAGCTCACGCCGGTGGACGCGAGCGCCGCGTCGCAGCCCTCGGCGCGCGGACGGCGCGTGGAGCTGCGCCGTCTCGACGCCGCGAACGCCGTCGAGCTCCTGGAGCACCACCGCATCGCGCGGCTCGACCTGGAAGCGCTGCGCCCGCCGGACGAAGCGGTGGAGCGCGCGCTCCACTGGATCGCCGCGGACGCGCTCCTCGCGAAGCAGCCGGACGCGCAGGTGCCGGTGCGCGAGCTCCGGGAGGCGGGCCGGCTGCTGCGCGAAGCCGGGGCGCCGCCGGAATTCCGGGACCTCGAGGAGATCGCGCGCCGGCTGCGTTCGCCCCAGGCGGCGCTCGACGCGAGCGCCCTCGCGCCGCTCCAGCGCCTCCGGCTCCTCTCGCCCGCGTCCACCCGCCCCGCGGTGCG
>DASRUS010000267.1:0-12420 GCA_035687825.1 Myxococcota bacterium
GCGCGGAGCGCGAGTCGCGCGGGGTTCGGCTAGGCTTCCCGCCGATCGCGCGCGAGGTGACCCCATGAACGCGTCCACGGCGTCCGCTCCGCGACTCGTCCACCGCGCCTGCCCGCTCTGCGAGGCGAAGTGCGGGATCCAGGTGGCCGTCGATCCCGCGACCGGCGAGGTCGTGACGATCCGCGGCGACGACGACGATCCCCAGAGCCGCGGCTTCCTGTGTCCCAAGGCCTACGGGCTCAAGGGCTTGCAGGAGGACCCCGATCGCGTGCGGCGCCCGCTCCGTCGGCGCGGCGCGCGGGGGGTCGGCGACTTCGAAGAGATCGGCTGGGAGGAGGCCCTCGGCGAGGTCGCGGCGCGGCTGCGCGGCCTCCGCGAGGCCCACGGCCCGAACGCCCTCGCCACCTATCTCGGGAACCCGAACGCGCACGACTTCGGCTCGACGCTCTACCTGCCGACCTTCCAGCGCGCCCTCGGCACGAAGCGGCGCTTCTCCGCGACGAGCGTGGATCAGCTCCCCAAGATGGTGAGCTCGTGGCTCCTGTTCGGGCACCCGGGCCTCTTCGCCGTGCCCGACGTGGACCGCACCGACTTCCTCCTCGTCCTCGGCGCAAATCCGGTGGTCTCGAACGGAAGCCTCCTCACCGCGCCCGACATGCCCCGGCGCCTGCGCGATCTACGCGCGCGCGGCGGGAAGCTCGTCGTCGTGGATCCGCGGCGCAGCGAGACCGCGCGCCTCGCGGACCGCCACCTCTTCATCAAGCCCGGGACCGACGCCTGCTTCCTCTTCGCGCTGGTGCATTGCCTCTTCGCGGAGGACCTCGTGGCGCTCGGCCGCCTCGCCGGGTTCACGCGCGGGGTCGAGACCCTGCGCGACCTGGCGCGGGAGTTCGCGCCGGAGGCCGTTGCGGCGGCGACCGGGATCGCGCCAGACGCGGTCCGCGAGGTCGCGCGCGGGCTCGCGAGCGCCGAGCGCGCCGCGTGCTACGGGCGCATCGGCACCTGCACCCAGGAGTTCGGCACGCTCGCGAGCTGGCTCGTGGACGTCGTGAACGTGCTCACGGGCAACCTCGACCGCCCGGGCGGCGCGATGTTCCCGCGACCCGCCACGGGCGCCGCGGACGAGCGCCCGCGCGAGCGCGGTCGCAACCACTACGCGCGCTGGCGCTCGCAGGTGCGGGGGCTGCCCGAGTTCGCGGGCGAGCTCCCCGTGGCCGCCCTCGCCGAGGAGATCGACTCGGCGGGCGACTCGCGCATCCGCGCCCTCGTCACGGTCGCCGGCAATCCCGTGCTCTCGACGCCCAACGGCGAGCGCCTCGCCCGCGCCCTCGCGAGCCTCGACTTCATGGTCTCGGTGGACGTCTACGTGAACGAGACCACGCGCTTCGCCGACTTCATCCTGCCCACCACGTCGCCCCTCGAGCGCTCGAACTACGACATGGTCTTCCAGGCGCTCATGGTGCGAAACGGCGCCAAGTGGTCGCCGCAGGCGCTGGCGAAGCCCGACGGCGCGCGCGATCCCTGGGAGGTGGTGACGGAGATCGCGGCGCGGGTGAACGGGACGACCCTCGAGGCGCTCGACGAGCTCGTCTTCTCCCACCTCCTCGAAGCCACCGTGGGCAAGCCCGGGGCGGCGTGCCCCGACGTCTCGATCGACGAGGCGCGGCGCCGGCTCGGCGACGAGCGCGGCCCGGAGCGGATCCTCGATCTCCTGCTCCGCGTGGGCCCGTGGGGCGACCGCTTCGGCGCGAGCGCGGACGGGCTCTCCCTCGCGCGCGTCCGTGACTCGGAGCACGGGATCGACCTCGGGCCGCTCGAGCCGCGCCTCCCCGCCCCCCTGGCCACGGCGAGCGGCGCCATCGAGCTCGCGCCGGAGCTCGCGGTGGCCGACGTGGCGCGGCTGCGCGACGCGCTCGAGGCGCGCTCCCGCGCGAACGGCCTCGTGCTCGTCGGACGCCGGCACCTGCGTTCGAACAACTCGTGGATGCACAACGTGCACGCCCTCGCGAAGGGCCCCGAGCGCTGCACGCTCCTCGTGAGCCCCGCCGACGCCGAGCGCCTCGGGCTCGCGGACGGCGCGCACGCCAAGGTGCGGTCGCGCGTGGGCGAGGTGGTCGCGCCCGTCGCGGTGAGCGACGAGATGATGCCCGGTGTCGTGAGCCTCCCCCACGGCTTCGGCCACGCCGGGCTGGGGGTCCGGCTGCGCGTCGCCTCGGCGCACGCCGGCGTGAGCTCGAACCAGCTCACGGACGAGACGCTCCTCGACGCGCTCTCGTGCAACGCGGTGCTGAACGGGATCCCGGTGGAGGTCACGGCCGCCTGAGGGCAACGGAGCACGATCCTGCTAAGGCCGGCGCGACCCCGCCCGGCGCACCACCACGCGCGGCGAGGGTCGCCCGCGGCGCGGCGGCGCCGTCCGCTCGGCCGACCCGGGCTCGCTCGCCCCGGTCGCCGGGGTCGGGCGCAGACGCGGGTCCTCGATCGGCTGCAGCGTGAACGGATCGATCGCGACGCCGCTCGTCTGCACCAGGTACAGCTGCTGCGTCAGGTTCAGGTAGAAGTACTCGTCCTGGCGCGTGCTGCGGTGCCAGCGCAGGGCCGCGGACGCCCCCACGCTCGCGGCCACGAGGAACCCCACCGCGACCAGCGGCGAGACGCCGGCCACACCCGCGATCGCTCCGATGAGCCACTCGAGCACGCCCGCGAGGGTAGCGTACGGCGCGCGGCGCGGTCGCGCGGTCAGTCGAGGAGCGTGATCAGGCTCGACGTGTCGAGCCGGCCCCGGCCCCGCGCCTGGAGCTCGGCATAGAGCTGGTCCACGAGGGCGGTGAGCGGCAGGCGCGCGCCGCTCCCGCGCGCCTCGGCGAGGGCGAAGCCCAGATCCTTGCGCATCCAGTCCACGGCGAAGCCGAAGTCGAAGCGGCCCTCGGCCATGCTGCGCGCGCGGTTCGTCATCTGCCACGAGCCCGCCGCCCCCTGCGAGATGACCTCGATCACCCGGTGCAGGTCGAGCCCTGCGCGCCGGGCGAAGTGGAGCCCCTCGGCGAGGCCCTCCACCACGCCCGCGATGCAGATCTGGTTCACGAGCTTCGTGAGCTGGCCCGCGCCGTGCGGACCGAGGAGGGTCGCGCTCCGCGCGTAGCAGGCCAGCAGCGGCTCGACCCGCGCGAAGTCCGCGGCCAAGCCCCCCGCCATGATCGTGAGCGTGCCGCGCTGCGCCCCTTCGACGCCCCCCGAAACCGGTGCGTCGAGGACCCCGATGCCGCGCGGAGCGGCGGCGCGGGCGAGCTCGCGCGCGAGACCCGGGGAGGCGGTGGTGTGGTCCACGAAGAGCGCCCCCGACGCGAGGCCTTCGAGCGCGCCCTCGGGTCCGAGGGCGACGGCGCGGAGCGCCTCGTCGTCGCCGGTGCAGCAGAAGACGAAGTCCGCGCCGCGCGCCGCCTCGGCAGGCGTCGCCGCGACGCTCGCGTCGTGCTCCGCCGCGAAGGCCTCGGCCCGGGAGCGGGTGCGGTTCCAGACCGCCAGCCGGTGCCCCGCGCGCGCGAGGTGCCCCGCCATGGGTCCGCCCATCGCGCCGAGACACAGGAATGCGATGCGCTCGCCCACGCGCTCCGACCCTCAGCCCGCCGCGCTCTCGGCTCCGGCGGGGATTCCATCGCGATACACGATCGTGTGTCCGCGCAGCGCGGGGACGCGCGGTCCGGGCGTCACGGTCCCGACGAGGTTCAGCGGATCCGCCGCGGCGAGGCGCACGCTCTCGCCGGTCCGGGGGAGCTTGCGCACCTGGCGCAGCGCCTCGACGGCCCCCGGCAGCGCGAACTGCTCGCCCGTGAAGCCCGTGACGAAGCGCCCGCCGCGCGCGACGCCCCGCGCCTCCATGCGCCGGAGCGCCCAGAAGATCTCGCGGCGCGGGACGGCGAGGGTCTCCCGCGCGAGCAGGTCGAAGAACACGACGCCCCAGCGCGCGAGGAGCTGCTCGGCCACGGCCTCCGCCAGCGCCTCGCGGTCAGCCGGGTCCGCCGCCTCGGGCAGGAGCGCGAAGCGCCCGGGCACGGCGAAGGCCGCGCGGAGCGGGCGCCGCAGGCGCGCCCGGGCGCCGCCCGGTCGCGCGCGCCGCCGCTCGCGATCGCTGCTGCGCCGCGCGAGGAGCGCGCGCACGGCCCCGAAGCCGTCCGCCGAGACGAGGCCGCGCGAGACCAGGTCCCAGAGCGCTTCTTCCACCTCGACCGGGAGCCGCCGCGTGCGCGCGAGGAGCTCACCCTCGAAGAGCGCGCCCGCCTCGCGCAGGCAGCGGAGCACGTCGGACGCGGGCCCGGGCCCGGGGAGCGCGGGAGCCGCACCGCCGCGGGTCGCCGCGAGCAGCCACGGGAGATCGTCGCGGCACGCGAAGGCGAGCGGCGTCGCGCGCGAGGGCACGGCCCCGCCCCGGCCCGGCGCCTCGCCTTCCGGCGGCGCGCTCCGCACCGCGAGCCGCCCCCAGCTGACCTCGCCCGAGAGGCAGAGGGCGTCGAGCCACGCCGGGTCGTAGCCCGCGACCCGGGCGGGCAGCACCGACTCCTCCCACGCGCCCGCGGCGAGCTCGAAGCCCTGGAGCTGCTCCACCACCGCGAGGAGCCCGCGCCGGCCCTCGCGCTGCGTGCCGGGCGCCGCGTGCTGCCAGCGCAGCAGGAAGCGCATGAGATCCTGGGCGCTCACCGGCTCGATCTCGCGCCGTAGACGCTCCTGTGTGTAGAGGTGGATGCGCGCCAGGAGGCGCCGCGCGCAGAACTCCTCGGGGGCGTCGCCCGAGACCGCTCCCGCCGTGAACCGGCCGCGCAGGGCGAAGCCCTCCGCCTCGAGGCGCGCCAGGGCGAGCTCGATGGCCTCGGTTGCGAGCCCCATCCGCCCGGCGAGCCCGGCCGCGGTCGTGGGCCCGCAGCAGTCGAGCTCGCCGCGCACGGCGGCGGCCGCGGCCTCCTCGGGGTCGGGACGCCCGCGCTCCGCGATCGCCGCAGGCACGCGCACGTCGGGCGTGAAGGCAGCGCCGGGGAAGAGCGCCTCCGCCGCGAGGCGGCGCTCCGCGGCCACCCAGAGCGGGCCCGACGCCGTCTCGACCCGCGCCGCCCTCCCCGACAGGGCGAGCGCCGCGAAGAGCTCGCGCCACGGGGGCTCGGGCCGCGCGACCACGAGGCCGAGCAGGAGGTCGTGCAGCTCCTCCGCGTCGCGCGGCTCGGGCCGCGCTTCGTCGCGCACCCGCGCGATCGCCTCCTCGTCGAGGCGCCCCAGGTCGCGGGCGCTCTCGGGCAGCCCCCGCCGCAGGGCCACCGCCCGGGTGCGCCGCTCCTCGAGGGGTGCGTCGTCGAGGAACGTGTAGGGACGCCCGTTCAGGATCTCGTGCGCGAGGAGCGAGGGCTCCGTCGTCTCGCGGAAGTGGACGCGGACGCTCCCGTCGCGCATCGCGCGCAAGAGGTTTGCCAGACCCTCCACGTCCGTCGCCTCGTGGAGGCAGTCGTGGAGCGTCTGGCGCACGAGGGGCCCGTCGGGGATCTCGATGGGCCCCGTCGCATTCTCCTGACACGCCGCGAGCTGCGGGAACATCGCCGCGAGGAGGTCGTCCGCCTGCATGCGCTGCAGGGGCGCAGGGACGCGCTGCCCACCCTTCCGGCGCAGCACGAGGAGCGCGCGCCCCAGGTTCCAGCGCCAGCGCACGGCGAACAGGGGCGAGGCGAGCATGGCCTGGGCGAGCACCTCCTCCACCGACTCCGGCGCGAGGAAGCGCGGGACGTCCGCCAGGGGGAAGCTGTGCTGCGGCGAGAGCGAGAGCACCAGGGCGTCGTCGCTCGCCGCGGCCTGGAGCTCGAAGTCGAAGGCCCGGCAGAAGCGCTTGCGCAGCGCCAGCCCGAAGCCGCGGTTCACGCGGCCGCCGAAGGGGGCATGCACCACGAGCTGCATGCCGCCGGCTTCGTCGAAGAAGCGCTCGAAGACGACGTCCTGCTGCGTGGGGAGGACGCCGAGCGCCGTGCGCGCGGCGTCGAGGTAGCGCGCGATCTGCTCCGCCGCGCCGGGCGCGAGGCCGAGCTCGCCGCGCAGCCAGCCCGTCGCGCCCGGCACTCCCCCCGTGTCGAGCGCCGCGCCCACGCGCGCCCGGAGCTCGGAGACCTCTGCGGAGAGCTCCGGGGTGCGCGACGGCGCCTCGCCCAGCCAGAAGGGGACCGTCGGCGCCGCTCCCTTCGCGTCCACGACGCGCACGACGCCGCTCTTCACGCGCCGGATGCGCCACGACGTGCTGCCGAGCAGGAACACGTCGCCCACCATGCTCTCCACCGCGAAGTCCTCGTTCACGGTGCCGACGAAGGTGTCGTCCGGGTCCGCGAGCACGCGGTAGTCGGCCGTCTCGGGGATCGCCCCACCGGAGGTGAGGGCCGCGAGGCGTGCGCCGCGTCGGGGGCGGAGCCAGCCGTTTACGCGATCGCGGTGGAGCCACGCGCCGCGCCGCCCGCGGCCCGTGGCCACGCCCTCGGAGACGAGCTCCACCACCGCGTCGAAATCTTGGCGACACAGGCGCGCGTAGGGCGCCGCGCGCCGCACGAGGGCGAAGAGCTCGTCCTCGCGCCACGGCTCGGCGGCGCAGGCGGCGACGATCTGCTGGGCGAGGATGTCGAGGGGCGCCTCGGGGGGCGCGAGGCGGTCGAGGCGACCCGCGGTGACGCCCCGCACGAGCGCGGCGCACTCGACGAGCTCGTCACGCGTCGTGGGGAAGAGGCGCCCCCGCGGCGTGGCGCCCCGGGCGTGTCCCGAGCGTCCCACCCGCTGGAGCAGCGTCGCGAGGCTCCGCGCCGAGCCGATCTGGCAGACCAGCTCCACGGGCCCGATGTCGATCCCGAGCTCGAGCGACGCGGTGGCGACGAGGGCGCGGAGCTCTCCGGCCCGCAGCCGGGCCTCGAGGCGCGTGCGGCGCTCCTTCGAGAGGCTCCCGTGGTGCGCGGCGACGGCGTCCTCGCCGAGCCGCTCCGCCAAAAGGTGGGCCGCGCGCTCTGCGAGCCGGCGCGTGTTCACGAAGACGAGCGTCGTGCGATGCTCGCGCACGAGAGCCGCGATCCGGTCGAGGATCTCGCCGAACTGCTCGCTCGACGCCACCGCGGCGAGCTCGCTCTCGGGCACCTCCACGGCGAGGTCGAGCGCGCGCCGGTGTCCCAGGTCCACGATGCGGCACGCGGGAGCGCCGCCCGCGTCCTCGCGGTCCGGGCCCGCGCCCACGAGGAGGCGCGCCACCGTTTCGATCGGCTTCTGCGTGGCGGAGAGCCCGATCCGCACGGGCGGCGTCTCGCAGAGCGCAGTGAGGCGCTCGAGGCTGAGCGCGAGGTGCGAGCCGCGTTTGTCGCGCGCCACGGCGTGGATCTCGTCCACGATCACGGTGTCCACCCGGCGCAGGGTCTCGCGGCTGCGCTGCGCGGTGACGAGGAGATAGAGTGATTCGGGTGTCGTCACCACGATGTGGGGCGGGCGCTTGAGCATCGCCGCGCGCGCGGCGGGGGCCGTGTCGCCGCTGCGCACGAGCGCGCGGATTTCGGGGATCGCCATGCCGAGCTCCGCCGCGACGGCGCGGATCTCGGCGAGCGGCGTCTCGAGGTTGTGCTGGATGTCCGCGGCCAGGGCCTTGAGCGGCGAGACGTAGACGACCTGCGTCTCGTCGGGGAGCGTTCCCCCGGGCGAGGCGCGGCGGATCAGCGCGTCGATGCAGACGAGGAACGCCGCGAGCGTCTTCCCGCTCCCGGTGGGCGCCGCGATGAGCGTGTGCTCGCGCGCCGCGATCGCGGGCCAGCCCTCGGTCTGGGGCTCCGTCGGCCCGGCGGGGAAGCGCCGCTCGAACCAGGCCCGGACCGCGGGATGGAACTCAGCGGGACCCGGGCTGGGCCAGGCCCAGCCCACCCGCTCTCCGCTCGGTTGCACCTCGCTGCGCGCGCCCCCCGGGCGCTTGCCGGTCTCTTCGACGTTCATGGCCAGCCGGGCGATCGTAGCGCTTCACTCCCGCGGCAGCGCGTCCTCGCTCGCGCACCAGCTCCGGGCGTCGACGACCCGGACGGCGAGCGCCGTGGGCAGCCCGAGGAACACGGGGACCTCGGCGTACTGCGGATACTTCGCGCGCAGCGCCGCGGCTGCGCCTGCGAGGCGCGGATCGGACTCGGCGGTCTCCGCGGTCACGACCTCGGCCTCGCCGTCCAGGCGCAGCCACCAGAGCCGCGACCAGTCCGCGTCGTAGTGGTCGAGGAGCACGCACACGCGCGGATCGCGGCGCACGTCTTCGACGCGCGCGAGCGAGCGGGGATCGTCCGTGCGCTTGGGCTTCGCGTCGATCGGCGACCAGATCCGGTCGGCGTGCCAGGCGAAGACGATGGGCACGAGGCGCGGTGCGCCGTGGGCGAGCGTCGCGAGGCGCGCCACCGGCCAGCGGCGCAGCAGGATCTCCCGCGCGGCATCCGAGATCTGCATGCGGTCCCCGTGTCTCTGGTAGCATACGCGGACGCGGACATGGAACGCATCGTATCCCTGCTTCCCAGCACGACCGAGATCGTGTGCGCGCTCGGCCTGGGCTCCCGGCTCGTGGGCCGCTCCCACGAGTGCGACTTCCCCCCCTTCGTGAAGGGGCTTCCCGCGTGCACGCAGGCGAAGCTCGATCCGGCGGCGCCGGGCGCGGAGATCGACCGGCGGGTGAAGCAGCTCGTCGCCGAGGGTCTCTCGATCTACCGCGTGGACCCGGAGCGGCTGCGCGAGCTGCGGCCCGACGTGATCCTGACCCAGGAGCAGTGCGAGGTGTGCGCGGCGACGCCCCGCGACCTCGCGGACGCGCTCGCCGAGTGGATCGGCGCGCGGCCGCGCGTCGTCTCCCTCGTCCCCGCCACGCTCGGCGACGTCTTCCGCGACGTGGCCGAGGTGGCCGAGGCCCTCGGCGCCGCCGGACGCGGCCGGGCCCTCGTGGGCGAGCTCACCGGGCGCGTGAGCGCGATCGGCGAGAAGACGGGCGACCTCTCGCCGCGCCCGCGGGTCGCGTGCCTCGAGTGGATCGATCCCCTGATGGCCGCGGGCCACTGGATGCCCGAGCTCGTGCGCCTCGCGGGAGGCACCTCGCTCTTCGGCGAGTCCGGGCAGCAGTCGCCGTGGATCCGCATCGAGGAGCTCCGCGACGCGGATCCCGACGTGATCGTCGTCCTGCCCTGCGGCTTCGACCTGCCGCGCACGCGCGACGAGCTGCGCGGGCTCGAAGCGAGCGCCGCCTTCGCGGCGCTGCGGGCCGTGCGCGAGGGCCGGGTCGCCCTCGCCGACGGGAATGCCTACTTCAACCGGCCCGGGCCGCGCCTCGTGGACTCGCTCGAGATCCTGGCGGAAATCCTGCACCCGGACCGCTTCGACTTCGGCCACGCGGGAACCGCGTGGCGCTGGCTCTGAACCCAAGGGCCAGCACCAGCACCAGGACGAGCGCGGCGGTCCGCGCGGCGTCCACTCCGGGCTCGGGCACCGCGATGCGGTTCGCGAACGCGTCGGCGCGCACGCCCGTGGCGTCGGCCTGGAGGAAGACGCGCAGCAGGTCGATCCCGCCGGACTGGAAGAGCTCCCCGGTGAGGGTCGTGGTGGGCCTCCCGTCGAGGGGCGTCACGTCGAGGGAGAAGCTGTCGGCTCCGGTCGGCGTGAACTCCACGCGAACGCCCTCATCCGTGGCGGCCACTCCCGAGTCGAGCGTCCCCTGGGCGGTGAGATAGGAGTACGTGTCGTCGCCGCTGCTCCAGCGGAAGTCGAAGCGGATCGACCCTCCGGCGAGGAGGTCGAACCCCACGAAGCCCACCCCGTCGAAGCCGTGGTCGAGCTCTAGGGAGAGCGTCTGGCCGATCTCGAGCGAGCCGTTGGCGAGGTACCGGAGCGCGCTCGCTTGAGGTTGAGTCCCCGTCGCGCGCTGGGTGAAGAGGCCCCAGGCGCGGCCCGCCGTGTCGATGTCGCCGCTCGCGTCGCTGTCGCCGTCGCCGTTCGTGGTCGAGCTTTCGACCTGGTGGCCAGCCTCGCCGGGCTCGTCGGCCTGATTCGTGGCGAGGATCCAGCCTCCGGCCCAGCCCGTTCCGCCGTCGTCGTTCGGCTGCCAGCCGTCGTCGTAGACCGGATCCGCAGCGTCGTCGCTCGCCGGCGCGGCTGCGTGCACCGGCGGGGTGAGAAGAACCCAGAGCGTTCCGATCGCGATCCAACGGACGGTCAGAGGGATCCCTCGGGCTCGGCGCAGCCTCGGAGCGTGCGCCGCCAGGCGAGCCGCTGCGATGGTATCTCGATCCCTCGCCCTGGCAATGCGCGCGCCGCGCGCGTTCAGGTGAAGCGCGCCGGCAGGAACGCCCGCGCCTCGTCGGGCGAAGTGCGCCCGAGCGCCCAGTCCACGACCAGGGAGGCGGTCGCGGGCGCCAGCAGCACGCCCTTGCGGAAATGCCCCGCCGCGAGGAAGAGCCCCTCCACCCCCGGAATCGGACCGATCACCGGCAGGCCGTCGCGGGTGGCGGGGCGCAGGCCCGCGTACGCCTCGCGGAACGTCCACTCGCCGAGCTCGGGCAAGAACGCCGTCGCTTCGCGCAGGAGCCAGCCGATCCCCGCCGCGGTGACACGGCAGTCGAAGCCCACGCGCTCCTCGGTGGATCCCACGACGAGGGTCCCGTCGCGTTTCGGCACGAGGTAGAGCGAGCCGCGCCAGAGGATCGTGCGCGGGAGCGCGCGCGCGGACGCGAGCGTCACGATCTGGCCGCGCACGGGCTCGATGGGCGCGAAGCGCTCCGCGCCGATCGAGGCCAGCAGGCTCGCCCCGAAGCTCCCCGGGCACAGCACCACGCGGCCCGCGGCGCGCAGCCCCTGCGCGGTCTCGACCCCCACGACGCGCCCGCCCTCGCGGCGCAAGGCGACCCCGACGACCCCGGTCTCCACGCGCGCTCCGGCGGCCTCGGCCGCGGCGGCGAAGGCGCGCGCCAGGAGCGGGCTGCGCACGTGCCCCTCTCGCCGAGACGACACTCCCCCGTGTAGAAAGCCGGCGAGGCGCGGCTCCACCTCGCGCAGCGCCGCGGGATCGAGCCACGCGAGGCCCTCGCCCGCGTGCGCGTGGGCGAGCTCGCGGAGCTCCGCCGCTTCGGCTTCGCTCGCGGCCACGCGCACGAGGCCCGAGGGTTCGTACTCGGGATCCACCCCGGAGCGCTCGCGCAGCTCGGCCGCGAGCGCCGGGAACATGCGAAGGCTGCGCAGTCCGAACTCGAAGAGGGGGCCGCGCGGGGGCGACTCCGCCAGCGGCGTGAGCATCCCCGCCGCGGCGCCCGAGGCGTGGGACGCGATTCCGTCGCGCTCCAGCAGCCCGACGCGCAGACCCTCGCGGGCGAGGCCGAAGGCCGAGGCGCAGCCCACCACGCCACCGCCCACGACGATCACGTCCGTCGGGCGGGTCCCGGCCGGGGCCCGGCCCCGGCCACCCGCACTCCGCTCGCCCTTGGCTCGCTGCGCGCGCTTCGCGCTTGCCGTCATGCCTCAACCCGCGAGGCGCTCGATGGCGCGCACCAGCTCGGCGGGCGCATCCTCCGTCCCGACGAAGCGGCTCGCGATCCGGCCGTCCGCATCGATCAGGAACGTGACGACGAAGTGCTCGATCTCGTCCCCCGCAGCGCGCGTCTTTCCCACGCCGTAGCTCGCGAGGACCGCGTCCACCTCCGCCGTGGAGCCGGTGAGGAACGACCAGTGCGCCAGGTCCGCGCCCCGGGCGCGCGCGTACTCGCGCAGGCGCTCCGGGGTGTCGTGCTCGGGATCGAGGCTGATCGAGACGAACCAGGTCTTCGCGCGCAGCTCCGACCGGAGCGCGCGCTGCACGTCCACCTGGCGCCCCGTGAGGATCGGGCACGGGCCGGGGCAGCGCGTGTAGACGAAGTCGAGCAGCACGACCTTGCCCGCGAGGTCGGCGAGCGCGACCGGCTTGCCCGCCTGATCGGTCAGGCGGAAGGCGGGTGCGGGATCGCGGTCGACAGGGGCGGCGCCGAAGCCGCCGCCCTTCGCGTCCCCCTCCTCGCCCACCACCTTCGCCTCGAGCACGCGATAGCTCCTGGGCGTCACCTCCAGGCGGAACTCGATCCGGTCGCCGGGCTCGAGCGTCTCGAGCAGCGCGGGATCCCCCACGCCGAAGTTCATGGTCATGGCGGGCATGAGTCCCTCGATGTCCTCGTGCTCGATCACGAGCTGCGCGTACTCCTTCTGCACGTCGCGCACGACGCCGCGGGCGTCGTAGACCCGGGCGGCCGGCGAGCACGCGCCGGCGAGCACGACGAGGGCGAGAACGCAGGCGAGGCGGGGCGACGAGCGGGCGGCCTGGGGAGAGGTCATCCGGCGAGGGTAACAACCGGGGCGCGCGGGGTCCTGCGCGTCGCGCGTGCGCGCGTGCGCGCG
>DASRUS010000268.1:0-3178 GCA_035687825.1 Myxococcota bacterium
TCTGGTTGGGCCCGGTGGCCATGGCGCGGAACGTCGGATTCGGTGCGTGGGAGCTGAGACGCATCGAGCGTCTCCTGGCCCGCTACGAGCCTGTTCTGCTCGAGGCATGGTATGAGTACTTCTCGGAGTAGCCCCGGCGAACGAATCCTCGACGTCCACTTCGACGAGCACGCGCTGAGCGTCGATCTCGCCGACGGACGGAGGATCACGGTTCCGCTCGCGTGGTACCCGCGCCTCCTCCACGCGACGCCCGAGCAGCGGGCGCGCTGGGAGCTCTGCGGGGCGGGCCACGGGATCCACTGGCCGGACCTCGACGAGGATCTGAGCTCCGAGGGCCTGCTCCGGGGAGCTCCGGCGCCGCGCGGGCGGCGGCGGTCGAGCTGATAGGAGGGCGAGCGCTCACCCCCCGAGCGTGTGACCGTCCCTGTCACAGCGACCTGCCATACTGGATTCGTGCCAATTGCGGTCCCGACCGGTGATGTCATGACCCCCTCGGAGAGTCCTCGTCCGGCAGACGTGTGCGGGCGGCTGGCCCGGGCCGCTTCCCGCGTGCGCGCACAGGATGTGTGGGCGGCAAACGTGTGCGCGCGCGAGGGTGCGGTCCGGGGTAGGATCCCGTCGTGACGCGGACCCTCCACCGCGCCTCCGCTGCCCACCTGCGGATCGCCCGTGCGAGCGAGTGGCTCGCGGCGCGCGCGCCGAGCGAGGAGATCCTCGTCGTCGCGGCGAGCGCCGACGCGGCGAACGATCTCCTGCGCGCGGCGGCCGCCGAGCGGGGCGCCGCATTCGGCTGGCACCGCGCGACGCTCGGGCGGCTCGCCGCGTCGCTCGCGCTCCCCGCGCTCGTGGACGAAGGGGTCGCGCCCGTGGGCGTGCTCGCGACCGAGGCCGTGGTCGCGCGCGTGCTCCACGCGATGGAGGAGGCGGGCGGCGCGGGAGCGCTCGGGCGTTACGGTGGTGTGGCCGACGGACCCGGCTTCGCCCGGGCGGTGGCGCGCACGCTCGCGGAGCTGCGGCTCGCGGAGCTCGATCCCACGGTCCTCGCGAAGCACGCCCCCGAGCTCGCCGCGATCGCGGAGGCGTTCGACGCGGAGCTCGCCCGGGCGCGCGTCTGCGACCGGGCCAGGGTGCTGCACCTTGCGGCGCAGGCGGCGCGCGACCCGAAGTACGTGCACCCCCTCCTCGGTCTTCCCACGCTCCTCCTCGACGTGCCGGTCGAGAGCGCCGCCGAGCGCGCCCTCGTCGAGGCGCTCGCCGCTCGCGCGCCGGAGGTGGTCGCCAGCGTGCCCGCGGGCGACGAGCGCAGCCGCATCCACCTGGAGTCGGCGCTCGCGACGAAGGCCGAAGACCTCGGCGAGTACGTGGGCCCCGACGCCCCGTCCCTCCGCCGCTTGCAGGCTCACCTCTTCGAGGAGGCGGCGCCGCCCGAGGCGCCGCTCGGCGGGGACGTGGTCGTCCTCTCGGCACCGGGCGAGAGTCGCGAGTGCGTCGAGATCGCGCGGCGCATCCGCACGGCGGCGGAGGAGGGCATCCCCTTCGACTCCATCGCGGTCCTGCTGCGCTCGCCCGAGGAGTACCGGCCGCATCTCGAAGAGGCGTTCACGCGCGCGGGGATCCCGGTCCACTTCGCGCGCGGCGCGCTGCGACCCGATCCTTCCGGGCGTGCATTCTTCTCGCTGCTCGCGTGCGCCGCCGAGGGTCTCTCGGCGCGCGGCTTCGCGGAGTACCTCTCGCTCGGCGAGGTACCCGACGCCACGCGCGAGGGCGAGCCCCCGCCGGCCCCGCCCACCTCGGATCGCTGGGTCGCGCCCGACGAGGAGCTCGTGCCCGCGGCGGTGGCGGACGCCCTCGGCGCGGCGCGCGAGGCCGACGGAGCCGACCCGGCACAGGACCGTGAGGGGACCGAGGACCCCGAGACGGCGCCCGTCGTCGCCGGGACGCTCCGCGCGCCGCGTCGCTGGGAGCGCCTGCTCGTGGACGCCGCGGTGATCGGCGGACGCGAGCGCTGGGAGCGGAGGCTCGACGGCCTCGCCCACGAGCTCGGGCTCGACCTGCACGAGTTCGACGACCCGGAGGATCCGAAGGCCCTCGCGATCCACCGCGACCTCGCGGACCTCGCCCACCTGCGCACGTACGCGCTCCCGCTCCTCGACGCCCTGGCGGGGCTCCCGAAGCGCGCCGCCTGGGGCGAGTGGCTCGACGCGCTCTCGGCCCTCGCCACGCGCGCGCTGCGCCACCCCGACCGCGTGCTCGCGGTGCTCTCGGAGCTCGCGCCGATGGCGGCGGTCGGCCCCGTGGATCTCGAAGAGGTCGCGCTCGTCCTCGGGCGGCGGCTCCTCGAGGTGGCGGTGGCGCCCGGAGCGTCGCGCTACGGGCGCGTCTTCGTCGCGCCCGCCGACGCCGCGCGGGGGCTCTGCTTCGAGATCGTCCTCGTTCCCGGGCTCGCCGAGAAGCTCTTCCCGCGCAGGATCGCGGAGGAGCCGATCCTTCTCGACGCGACGCGCAAAGCGCTAGCCGCGGAGCTCACGACCAACGACGGACGCATCGACCGCGAGCGTCTGGCGCTGCGCCTCGCCGTGGGCGCCGCGCGCGGTCGGGTCGTGCTCAGCTACCCGCGTCTCGACCTCGATCAGTCGCGCCCGCGCGTGCCCTCCTTCTACGCCCTCGAGGCGCTGCGCGCCGCGGAGGGGAGGCTCCCCGGCTTCGACGAGCTCGCGCGCCGCGCCGAGAGGTACACCGACGCGCGCGTGGGCTGGCCCGCGCCGAGCCGGTCCGAGGACGCCCTCGACGAGGCCGAGCACGATCTCGCCCTCCTCGACTCGCTCCTGCGCCTCGATCCCGAGAAGAGCGTCGGGACCGCGCGGTTCCTGCTGACCGCGAACCCGCACCTCGGGCGCGCGCTCCGCTTCCGCGCGCGCCGCTGGCTGCGGCGCTGGACGCCCGCGGACGGGCTGGTGGATCCCACCCCCGCCGCGCGCGAGGCGCTACGGGCGCACGCCCTCGGCGCACGCAGCTTCTCGCCCACGGCGCTCCAGCACTTCGCCGAGTGCCCGTACCGGTTCTTCCTGAACGCGGTCCACCGGCTCGCGCCCCGGGAGGTGCCGGAGGCGATCGAGGAGATCGGGCCCCTCGAGCGCGGCTCCCTCGTGCACGAGGTGCAGTTCGAGCTCTTCCAGGA
>DASRUS010000269.1:0-3247 GCA_035687825.1 Myxococcota bacterium
GAACGGCTCCGAGGGATCGAAACCGTCGCCCGGGGCCGGTCGCGGCAGGGCGTCGAAGACGAGATACGGCCCCACCCAGAGCACGGCGATCCCGAGCCCGAAGAGCACGTCGAGGAGCGCACCCGCGCCGATCCCGCGAGCGCCCCGCAGCTCGGGGTACCCGCCGCGCACGAGGAAGTACACGAAGAGCACGCCGGGCAGCGCGACGCGCAGCGCGAGCTGAGCCCCGAGCGTGACGAGGCCGAGGAAGCTCGCGTACGGGACCAGATACGGCACGAAGCCGAGCCCAGATCGCTGCGCCACGCCGCCCTCCCGCGTCCGCCGGGGAACTTCGCTCCGCCACGCCGCTCAGTCGAGGCGCGCCAGGAACTCCCGCGCCACCGCCCCGGGCGAGCGCCCGTCGCGGTCCACCGCCGCGTTCATGCGCCGCATCGCGTCGGCGTCGATCGCGCCGTCGAGCCGCCGCAGCGCGGCCAGCACGTCCGGCGCCTCGCGGGCGATCCGCGCGCCCACGAGCACGAGGGCATCGTAGGGCGGGATCACGCGCCGGTCGTCGGCGAGCACGCGGAGGTCGAGAGCCGCGATGCGCCCGTCCGTGGAGAACGCGCTGATCACGTCCACCTCCCCCCGCGCCAGCGCCTCGTACATGAGCGACGAGTCCATGCTGCGCTGGGCGCGGAAGCGGAGCCCGTACGCCGACTCGACCGCCTTCCACTCCGGGCGCACGAAGAACTCGTAGTCCCCCCCGATCTCGAGCGAGGGCGCGAGCGGGGCCAGGTCGCCGATGGACTCGAGCCCGAGCTCGCGCGCCTGGGCCCCGCGCACGGCGAGGGCGTAGGTGTTCTCGAAGCCCAGCGCCGCGGCTACCGCGATCCCGTGCTCGTCCGCGAGCCAGCGCTCGACCTCCCGGCGCACGCCTTCGCGGTCGTCCGGCAGCCGGCTGCGCCGCAGCAGCGTCGCCCAGAGCGTCCCCGAGTAGTCCACGTACACGTCGATCTCGTTTTGGGTGAGGGCGTCGAAGAGCACGGTCGAGCCCAGCGACTGCACCGCCCGGGCGCGGCGCTGCGTGCGCGACTCCACGACACCCGCCAGGATCTCGCTCAGCACGTACTGCTCCGTGAACGTCTTCGAGCCCACCGTGACCGCGCCCGCCGCGGCGCCCCGGGCGGCGAAGCACTCGAAGCCCGCTCCCGCGCCCAGCACGGCGAGCGCTCCAGCCGCCGCGGCGACGAGCCCCCGGCGGCGCTCGCGGAGGCCCACCTCGAGCACCCGGACGACGCCGTCGAGGAGCAGCGCGAGCGCCGCGGACGCCACGCAGCCGAGCCACACCGCCGCGAAGTTGCGGGTCTGCAGGCCGCTGAAGATGAAGTTCCCGAGGCTGGTGGCGCCGACGGGCGTGGAGAGGGTGGCCGCGCCCACGACCCACACCGTGGCGGTGCGCACGCCCGCCACCACGACCGGGAGCGCGAGCGGGAGCTCCACGCGCAGGAGCTGCTCGCGCCCGCTCATGCCCACGCCCCGGGCGGCTTCGATCACCGCGGGATCGACGCCGGCGATCCCCACCACGGTGTTGCGCAGGATCGGGAGCGTCGCGTAGAGCGTGAGGGCGACGAGCGCCGGGAGGGCGCCGATCGCGGGGAGCGAGATCCCGAGCCGAGGCTCGAGCCACGCGCTCGCGAGGGCGAGAGCCGGCACCATGATCGCGAGGAGCGCCAGGCTCGGGATGGTCTGGATCACGCTCGCGAGCCCGAGGAGCGGAGCCTCGAAGGCGCGCCGGCGCGTGATCAGGATCCCCGCCGGCACGCTCAGCGCCGTCCCCACCCCGAGCGCCACGAGGGTGAGCTCGAGGTGCGCGGCGAGGTAGCCGGGCAGGAGCGCGAGCTCGTCGCTCACGGGCTCGCGTCCGGGTCCGCGAGGAAGCGAGCCACCACCTCCGCGTGGCGGCGCGGCGTCGCCATGAGCTCCGCCACGGCCTCGTTCGCGGGACGGCGCAGGAGCTCGCGGGGCGTCCCGAGCTGCACGAGGGCGCCCGCCTCCAGCACCGCGATGCGGTCGCCGAGCAGCACCGCCTCCACCATGTCGTGCGTGACGAAGAGGACGCTGAGGCCGAGCTGGGCGCGGATCTCCTGGAGGCGCCGCTGGAGGCGGTCGCGCGTGAGCGGGTCGAGCGCGCCGAAGGGCTCGTCGAGGAGCACGACCTCGGGCTCCCCCGCAAGGGCGCGGGCGAGGCCCACGCGCTGCTGCTGCCCGCCGGAGAGCGAGTCGGGACGGCGCTCGCGGAAGCGCGCGGGATCGAGCTCCACGAGCTCGAGGAGCTCGTCCACCCGGCGGCGGATGCGCCCGGCGTCCCAGCCGAGCAGGGTCGGCGTGACCCCCACGTTCTCGGCCACGCAGAGGTGCGGGAAGAGCCCCACCTGCTGGAAGCAGTAGCCGATCCGGCGGCGGAGCAGGTGACCCGGGACGCGCGCCGTCTCCTCGCCGCCGATGCGCACCACGCCCGCGCTCGGCTCCACGAGGCGGTTCACCATCTTGAGCGTCGTGGTCTTGCCGCAGCCCGAGCGGCCGAGCAGCACGAGCAGCTCGCCGCGCGCCACGTCGAAGCTCAAGCGGTCCACCGCGAGCGTCGCGCCGAAGCGTCGCGTGAGCTCGCGGACCTCGATCATGGGCGGTTTCACGCGGCGCACCCTACCACACGGGGTGGGCGGACCGGGTGCGGGCGGCGCGCGCTGCGTCTAGCGCTTCTGACCGATCAGATACGTCGCGCCCTCGGGTCCGACGCGCGCGGTGTGCAGGATCGCGCGAGGCAGCATGAGGCGGTCGCCGGGGCCGAGCGCGTAGTCCTGCCCCTCGATCTGGAGGAGCAGGCTCCCGCGCACCACCCACAGGCTCTCGTCGTGCTCGTGGCGGTGGGGCTCGTAGGCCCAGTTGCTGCGGTCGCGCCACACGACGACCTCGAATCCCTCGCCCTCGAGCTTCTGGCGCAGCGCCGACTCTCCCGGTGAATCGCCGCCCGCCCAGGGAATGCACTCGATCTTCATGGGCTCCTCCTCGGACGGGAATCCCCCGTCAGCATACTCCAGCCGCCCCGGCCTCCGGGCCGGGATTTCGTCCCGCGTCCGGGTCCGGGGGGTTGCTAGCCTCGCGCGCCGTGGCCCTCTCCGTCCTCACGCTCAACCTGTGGCACGACTCGGGGCCCTGGCCCGAGCGCCGGCGGCGCATCCGCGAGTGGATCGAGCGCCTGGATCCC
>DASRUS010000270.1:0-3907 GCA_035687825.1 Myxococcota bacterium
ACCGCCTGCTTCTGGCTGGCCCAGAATCCGGACGAGCGGCGGCGGCTGCACGACTCTCCCGCCCTCGCGCCGGGCGCGGTGGAGGAGACGCTGCGCTACGACCCGCCTTCGCAGTACCAGGGACGCACGCTCACGCGCGACGTGACGCTCCACGGGGTGGCGATGCCGAAGGGATCGCGGGTGCTGCTCATCAACGGCGCCACCGGCCGGGACGAGCGCAGGTTTCCCGACCCCGACCGCTACGACGTCCGGCGCGCCATCGACGTGCACCTCGGCTTCGGCTACGGACGCCACGTCTGCCTGGGCGCCTCGCTGGCGCGCCTCGAGTCGCGCATCGCCCTGGAGGAGCTGCTACGGCGCTTCCGCGACTGGGAGGTCGCCACGGACGGGATCGAGCGCATGCACTCGAGCAACGTGCGCGGCTTCGCGGGCCTCGAGCTGGAGCTCGGGGGATGACCGCACCCGGGCGGGGCGCCGCGGGCGCGGCCGCGCTCCTCGCGGCGCTCGCGTGCAATCCTTCGCGCGCGCTGTACCAGGCGGGCCTGCCCGGGGTCACGACCTCGTTCTCGGTGGCGAAGGTGGTCGAGCGCGGCGGCTACCTCGACACGATCCTCCAGGGCCGGGCGGGCGAGCTCCGCGTGTTCGCGCCCGCGGACGAGACCTGCGCGGCGGTGCTCGCTCCGGAGGCGAGCGTCGCCTTCGCCTCCGAGGGGGCGGGTGGCAAGCTCGAGCGGAACGGCCAGGTGTGCCGCGGCGTGGGCCGCGGCTCGCTCGCGGAGTGGCGCGAGCGCCGGGCGCGGCCGGAGAACCTCGAGACGGCGGTCCCCCGCGCGCAGGCGTCGTATCGCGTCGTGTATCGCGACGCGGACGTGGTCTTCCTGCGCGGCCGCTTCCCCCTCGCGGCGCTCATCGGCTGGGCCGAGGTCGGCGACAGCATCGCCGTGGTGCCCGACACGGAGATCTGTCGCGAGCCCATCGAGGCGGGCGTCGCCTCCCTCGAGTACCGCCCGGTGGGTCCGAACGTCCTCGCGCTCGTCACGCGCCGGGGCCTCTGCCCCATCGAGGGCCTGCTCCAGCCGCTGCCCGGGAGCTGAGGGCGGCGTGGGCGCTCGCGGCGCACGTTGAGGCCCGAGGAGCGCTTCGTCCTCTCGCGCTGGCTCACGCTGCGCGGTCTGGGCGTCGTGTCGGGGGTCGCGTTCGCGTCCTTCGGCGTCCAGGTCGGGGGTCTGATCGGAAGCCGCGGCATCCTCCCGGCCGTCGAGACCCTCGCCCTGCTCGAACGCTGGCACGAGGGCGCGCGCTTCGTGCGGGCCCCCACCCTCTTCTGGCTCGGCGCGAGCGACCGCGCCCTGGAGGGCGTCTGCACCGCCGGCGTGGCGCTCTCGGCGCTCCTCGTGGCGGGAGTCGCACCGCGCGCCGTGCTCCTCGCCCTGTGGGCCGCGTACCTCTCCCTCGCGACCGTCTCGGCCAACTTTTTGGGCTACCAGTGGGACGCCCTCCTCCTGGAAGCGCTCTGCGTCGCGCTCTTCCTCGCGCCCCCCGTCGCGTGGGAGCGGCTCCAACGCGATCCCCCTCCGCCGCACGCCGCGCTCCTGCTCGTGCACCTCCTCCTGGCAAAGCTCATGTTCCTCTCCGGCTTCGCGAAGCTCGCGAGCGGCGACCGCACGTGGCGGGGCCTCACCGCCCTCGATTACCACTACTGGACGCAACCGCTTCCCACCTGGACCAGCGCGTGGGCCGCGGCGCTGCCCCACGCCGTGCACGCGGCGAGCGTGGTCGCGACCCTCGCCGTCGAGCTCGTCGTCCCGTTCCTGCTCTTCGCGCCGCGTCCCCTGCGCCGCGCCGCCGCGCTCGTGCTCCTCGCCTTCCAGGTCCTCCTCATGGCCACGGGGAACTTCGCGTTCTTCAACCTCCTCACGATCGTGCTCTGCGTGTCCGCGCTGGACGACGCCTGCCTCGCCCGCGCGATCCCGCGGGCCCTGCGCGCGCGCGTGGACTCCGCTCGCGTTCCGCTCGCTGCGCGCGCCTGCGGCGCTTGCCGCCTCGCGCTCGACGAAGCCCGCTCCGCGCCGCCCGCGACCCCCCTGCGTCGCGCCGTCTTCGCGGCCGGGGTCGCGCTCCTGCTGGGCACGAACGCGCTCCTCCTGGCCCAGCGCCTCGCGCCCGGGCACCTCCCCGAGCCCGCCGCAAACTTCCTGGGCGCGATCGCCCCGTGGCGCACGCTGAACGCGTACGGCCTCTTCGCCGTGATGACGACGGAGCGCCGGGAGATCCTCGTCGAGGGAACGCGCGACGGGACGCGCTGGCTTCCCTACGAGTTCTGCTGGAAGCCCGGCCGTCCGGACCGCGCGCCCGGCTTCGTGGCTCCCCACCAGCCGCGCCTCGACTGGGAGATGTGGTTCGCGGCGCTGCGCGGCTGTCGCCGATCCCCCTGGTTCTCGCGCTTCGCGGAGCGGCTCCTCGAGGGGTCCGAGCCCGTGCTGCGGCTCCTCGAGTCGAACCCGTTCCCCGACGCGCCGCCGCGGGAGATCCGCTCGAGCGTGCACCGCTACCGCCTGGCGCCCGCGCCGCTGCGCAGACGCACCGGCCAGTGGTGGATCCGCGAGGAGCCGGGCAGGCCGTTCTGCCCCCCGTTTCGCGCGAAGCGCTGACCGGGGGCGCCCATGACCGAGCGTCACGGCGGTCCGGCTCGCGCTTGCTAGCCTGCGCGCCGGAGGTCGGGGGGTGATCGGTCGTTTCGAGACGCGCGTGGACGCCGCGATCGCGGCGTCCATCGGGTTCGCCGAGCGGCGCGCGCGCGCCGTCGTGGTGGGCACGCTCGTGCTCACGTGCCTCGTGGGCGGGCTCGTCGCCACCCGTTTCGCCGTCGATTCGGACCCGATCCGCCTGATCGCCGAGCACCTCCCCTTCCGCCAGCGACACGACCGCTTCGCGGCGCTCTTCCCGAACCTGACCAACGCCCTCCTCGTGGTGGTGGACGCTCCCAGCCCCGCCCAGGCGCGCAGCGCCGCCGAGGCGCTCGTCGCGCGCCTCGCGGCGCAGCCCGAGCGGTTCCACGACGTCTACCTGCCCGGTGCCGGACCCTTCTTCGAGCGGAACGGGCTCCTCTACCGGAGCGCCGACGATCTGGACGAGCTCGGCGACCAGATCGCGCGCATGCAGCCCCTCCTCCTGGCGCTCGAGCGCGAGCCGACCCTGGCGCGCCTCGCGGCGCTGGTGAGCGCCGGCTTCGAGCGCGTGCCGCCGGAGGAGATCGACGCCGAGGCCTGGTCGGCGCTCCTCGACCGCTTCGCCGCCGCCACGGTCGCCGTCCACACGGAGTTCCCGCTCGAGGTGTCGTGGGAGGAGCTCCTGCTGCGGGGCTCGCCCTTCGAGGTGGGAACGCGCCGCGTGATCGTGGCGGAGCCGGTGCTCGACTTCGGCTCGCTCCTGCCCGCCGGAGCCGCGATCCGCGCCGTGCGCGAGGCCTCGGCCGGTCTCGGCGCGCCGGACGTGCGGGTGCGGCTCACGGGCAACCCCGCCCTCAACCACGAGGAGATGCTCGCCCTGGCGTGGGACGTGGGATGGTCGAGCGTGTTCTCGTTCGCCGGCGTGGTGGCGCTCGTGTGGCTCGCGCTGCGCTCGTGGCGGCTCGTGCTCGCCTCGATCGCGACGCTCCTCGTGGGGCTCGTGTGGACCACGGGCTTCGCGGTCGCCGTGGTGGGACCGCTGAACCTCGTCTCCGCGACCTTCGCGGTGCTGATGATCGGCCTCGGGATCGACTTCGCCATCCACTTCTGCATGCACTTCGCCGAGCTCCGCCGCGGCGGCATGGAGAACGGCCTCGCGCTGCGCGAGGCGGGCCGCGGGGTCGGCACGTCTCTCGTCCTGTGCGCCCTCACCACGTCGATCGGGTTCTACGCGTTCG
>DASRUS010000271.1:0-2831 GCA_035687825.1 Myxococcota bacterium
TCGCCGGTGCCGCAGCCCGCGTCGAGCACGCGCGGGTGCTCCGGCGGCCGCAGGTCGGGCCGCGAGAGCACGCGCGCGAGGCAGTCGCGCAGGCCCCGGTACCACCAGTGCCGCTCTTCGACGCGCGCCATCACCGCGTGCTCGCCGGGGTTCATGGCGGGCGAGCATCCTGGCTCGGAGGTGCGTCCGCAAGCCAGAACCTGTCTCATGAACCCCGGACCGAGCCCGGCGCGCGGATTCGGCCCGAGATCAAGGCGCGAAATCGCAGCCCTATCTCTCGATAGGGCGAGATTTCGCAACGCAGAGCTCGGGCCGAAGGCGCGTGCCCGGCGACGGGAGCGGGTTCGTGAGACAGGTTCTAACCTGCTGCGGTGCCGTCGCCCGCGCGTTCCGTCGTGCTCGCCGCCGCGCTCGCCCTCGGCGCCGTCTCCTGCGTTCGCGAAACGCTGCACGGCGCGCGCCCGGACATCATCCTCGTCTCCATCGACAGCCTGCGTCCCGACCACCTGGGGAGCTACGGCTACGCGCGTGACACGAGCCCCACGATCGACGCTCTCGGCGCGGCGGGCGCGCGCTTCACGACCGCCACGAGCACGACCTCGTGGACGCTACCCGCGCACGCGGCCCTGTTCACCGGTCTCCACGACGCGACGCACGGGCTCTCGAGCGACGGCCTGCGCCTGGCCGAGGAGCACCTGACGCTGGCCGAGGTGCTGCGCGGCGCGGGCTGGCGGACCGCCGGCTTCTTCGGCGGGCCCTACCTGCACCCCGCCTTCGGTCTGGCCCAGGGCTTCGACTTCTACCAGAGCTGCATGACGCGCCTCGCGGACGACGTGCCCGAAGGCGAGCTGCGCGCCCAGGCGCTGGGCGGCGCCGAGACCGCCCACGCCGACGTGACGGGGCCGCGGCTCCTCGAGGAGGCGGAGCGCTGGCTCGCGACGCTGGACGAGGCTCCGTTCTTCCTCTTCCTCCACCTGTGGGACGTGCACTACGACTACATCCCGCCGCCGGGCTACGCCGAGCGCTTCGACCCGGACTACACGGGAACGCTCACGGGCGCGGGCATGCTCCACGACCCCGCGCTGCGGGCCGGCATGGACCCCCGCGACCTCGCGCACCTGGTGGCGCTCTACGACGGCGAGATCCGCTACACGGACGAGGTGCTGGGCAAGGTGTTGGACGGGCTCGACCGGCGCGGACGGCTCGCAAACGCGCTCGTCGTGGTGACCGCCGACCACGGCGAGGAGTTCTTCGAGCACGGCGGCAAGGGCCACCGGCGCACGCTCTTCGAGGAGGTGGTGCGGGTCCCCCTCGTCGTGCGCTGGCCGGGCCGCGTGGAGGCGGGACGCGTCGTCGAGGATCCCGTGCGGCTCGTGGACGTGATGCCGACGCTGCTCGCGCTGGCGGGCGTGGAGCTCCCCGTGGCGGTCCAGGGGCGCGACCTCGGGCCGCTCCTGCGCGGCGAGACGCTCCCCGAGGCGCCGGCGCTGCTGGAGCTTCGCCGGCCGCGCCGCCATCTGCGCGCGCTCCGCACCGCCGAGCGCAAGCTCGTGAGCGACGCGCGCGGACGCTCGCTGCTCTTCGACCTCGTGCGCGACCCGCGCGAAGCCCACCCGCTGCGCGCGCGCGAGGTCGTGGCGGAGGCGCGGCGCGAGCTCGACCGGACCCTCGAGGCGGCGCTGGGCTTCCGTGACGGCCTCGCCTCTCGCGGCGCGGTCGGCACTCCCCTCGATCGCGAGATGCGCGAGCGGCTCGAGGCGCTCGGCTACCTCGACGCGTCGCCCGGGGAGCGCGCCTCGGAGTAGGCCCTCGCGAAGGCCGGCACCTCCACCACCCGCCCTTCGCGCACGTCGCGCTCGCGCACGGCCACGCGGGCCACGCCGCCCGCGCTGCGGAGCTCCACCTCGGCCGCGCTGCGCAGCGCGGAAGGCGACCCCTGCGTCGCGTAGGGGAAGCGCAGCTGGAAGCGGCCGCGCGGATCGGCGCGCGCCGTCGCGAGGAACTCGAAGCGCCGGCCACGGTTCGTCTCGAGCTCGAGGCGAGCCTCGACCCGCGCGCCCGGCTCGGCCGCGCCCACCAGCAGCGCGCCGCGAACGTGCTCGTAGACCTTGAAGGCGGGCAGCCGCCCGCGGCCGCGCTTCGGGGCCGTCTCGAACACCAACCGGTGTCGCTCGACGCCGGCCACCGCCCGCGCCACGGCGCGCGGGCGCGTCCCCTCCACCGCCACCGAGGTCTCGCCCGCCGAGCCGTCCCCGAAGTACAGGTGGGCCAGGACCGCGCTCGGCTCCACGTCGCGGCGGGATCCGAGCCCGCGGTACTCGAAGATCGCGTAGCGCGCGCCGAGGCGGTCGAGGATCTCCGACGCGCGCGGCTCCTCCGAGAGGTAGTACTCCTCGGAGAGGGCGAAGTTCTCCTCGCCGAGGTCGTCGCCGAAGTTGTCCACCACGGTGGGCCGCCGCGCCACGTACTCCAGCACATGGCCGTCGGCCCAGTGCGAGAGCACTGCGTATTCCGGCCGCACGCTCGCGTCGAGCCAGCCCGAGGTGGGCTCGGTGTTCTCGCGCAGCCAGTCCGCCACCTCGAGGAGCTGGAGCCTGCGCTCCTCGCGCGCGTTCCGTTCCGGGGGACGGCCCTCGAGCCAGCGCCACTGGCTGCGCAGGTAGGTCGCGTAGGAGGCGAGCGCCGGAGCGAGCAGGGCGAGGAGCCCGGCGCAGCCGGCGAGCTGCGCCGCGCGCCGTCCGCCGCCCGCGCGACGCACGAGCTCACGCACCAGGGGCGGCCCGCTCCAGCCCACCAGGATCGCGAACGGGACCACGAGGGAGTTCGTGAAG
>DASRUS010000272.1:0-5543 GCA_035687825.1 Myxococcota bacterium
CTCCTGACGCTCGGAGCGCTTTCGCCGGTGCTGGTCGGACAGGGAGAGCTGGATCGGCTGCTCACGCCCGCGTTCCTCCATTCCGGCCCTCTGCATCTCTTCGCGAACCTTTCGACGCTGGTCTTGCTGGGACTCATGCTCGAACGACTCCTCGGCTGGCCCCGCTTCGTCCTTGTGCTGACGCTCGGCCAGATCCTGGGAGCCCTGCTGTGGCTCCGTTGGCCCAACGCCGACGGCGCGGTGGGCGCCTCCGCTGCGCTCTACGGCCTGTTCGGCGCCTGGCTCCTGCTGGAGCTGAAGGCGCGTGAAGATCTACCCGTGCTCTTCCGCCTTCCGGTGTGGTGGTGGCTCCTCACGGCCGCGCTCGGCGTCTGGGCCGAGGTCGCGTTCACGAACCTCGCAACCGCGGCCCACGTCGGGGGCGTCGCCGGAGGATTCCTGGCGGCTGCGGTCGTCGTGCACCGCCCGTTGGATCGCCTCGGCGTGACCGCGCCGCGTTGGCTGCTCGCCCTCGCGATTTTGTCGATCCTCGCCTGGCTCGCCGCGTTGGGCGTGGGAGTCCATCGCGCCTCGGGTCTGCTCGACGAGCAGACGCTGGAAGCCAGCCGGTCGATCGAGCCCGGAGCGGACGAGCGATCGCGACCGACGATCGGTCCCGGGCCTTGACGGAATCTCCGCCTACGCCGCCGCCTTCGGCCGGACCACGTAGTTTCCGCGCTCCTCGTCGAGGTCGAGCTCCACGAGGCCCTGATCGCGCGCGTCTTCGAGGAGGGCGTTGAAGGACGCGTAGCCGTAGTAGTCCTCGTTGAAGCCGGGGTACACGCGGCGGATCGTCTGCTTCACCATCGAGCCCCACACCGTGCCGTAGTCGCGGGTGAGCGAGCTCACGATCTCCAGCAGACGCTCGAGGGCCTCTTCCTTCTTCGTGGGCTTGGCCGCGCCGGGCTTGCGCCTCTTCTTGGCCGGGGTCGCCTTCTCGGCGTGGCGGACCAGGTCGTCGTAGTAGATGAACTCGTCGCAGCTCGCGATGAGGAGATCCGAGGTCGAGCTCTTGACTCCGCAGCCGATCACGCGCTTGTTGTTCTCCTTCAGCTTCGAGACGAGCGGGGAGAAGTCGCTGTCGCCCGAGAGCAGGGCGAAGATGTCGATGTGCTCCTTCGCGTAGCAGAGGTCGAGGGCGTCCACGACCATGTGGATGTCGGCGCTGTTCTTGCCGCTGAGCCGGCCTCGCGGGATGTCGATGAGCGAGATCCCCAGCGAGTGGAGCTCGCGCGTCGAGTCGCGGTACACGTTCCAGTCGCTGTAGGCCCGCTTGTACACGATGCGGCCCTTCTCCAGCAGGCGCTTCAGCACGAGGTCGAGCTTGAGCGCCGACTTCACGTCCCGCGCCCCGATGGCGAGGTTCTCGTAGTCGACGAAGACCGCGATGAGAAGCTCATCCGCCAAGGCACCCTCCTCCGTTCGGCGAGCCGGACCGCGCGCATTCTAGCGACCGGCGGGCCCGAGCGGTCGCCCTCCGGCCGGACCCGGGAGATCCCTCCGATTCGCCGCCGCGCCGTGGTACGGTGGCCCCATGGATCCCGAGCTCTCGCCCGAGGACCGCGCCTTCCGCGACGGGTTCCGCCGCTGGCTGCGCACGCACCGGCCGCGGGCCTGGCGGCGCGGACCGCACGGCCAGGAGCCCGCCGCCGGCGAGGGCCTCGCGAAGCTGCGCGCCTGGCAGCGCGGCCTCGGCCTGCCGCGGGGGGCGTGAGCCGTTGCGAGGCGAGGCGGCGCCCGAGACGATGGCGGAAGGCGACACGAGCGCGCTCTCCGGGCGCGAGCGCACGATCCTCGCCGAGGCCGCGCGCGCGGGCGCCGAGCTGCGCGGGCACTCGGACGAGATCGCCGCGGCGCGGCGGCTCCCCGCCCGCTTCGTCGAACGCCTCTCGCGCGCGGAGCTCTTCACGCTCTGCGTGCCGCGCGCTCTCGGCGGACCCGAGGTCCGCGCCGAGACCCTGGTCCGCGCGATCGAGGCCGTGGCCGAGGGCGACGCGTCCGCGGGCTGGTGCGCCGCGATCGCGTCCACGAGCAGCCTGCTCGCGGGCTGGCTCGAGCCCGAGGCGGCGCGCCGCATCTTCTCCGCGCCCGGCGCGGTGGCGGGCGGCGTCTTCGCGCCCCGGGGCAAGGCGGTGCGCGTGCCCGAGGGGTATCGCGTCTCGGGACGCTGGAGCTTCGCGAGCGGCTGCGAGCACTGCACGTGGCTCATGGGCGGCTGTCTGGTGGAAGGTGAGCGCCGGCCGGAGCTCGCGGCGGGCGGGAGGCCCGACGTGCGCCTGGTGCTCTTTCCCGCGTCCTCGGCGGAGATCCTAGACACGTGGAAGGTGGCGGGCCTCGAGGGGACGGGGAGCCACGACATCGTGGTGCACGACCTCGTCGTCCCCGAGGCGCACGCGGTCTCCCTCATGACCGACCGTCCGCGCGCGGCGGGGCCGCTCTACGCGTTTCCCGCCTTCGGGCTTCTCGCGCTCGGCATCGCGAGCGTGACCCTCGGCATCGCGCGGCGCGCGCTCGGCGAGATCCGCGAGCTCGCCGCGGCGAAGACGCCGACGCTCGCCCAGCGGCGGCTCGCCGAGCGCCCCGCGACGCAGTCGCGCGTCGCCGAGGCCGAGGCCCTCGCGGGCTCGGCGCGCGCCTATCTCCTCGAGACCGTGCGCGACGTGTGGGAGCGCGCCGCCCGCACCGGCGAGCTCGGCCTCGCCGAGCGCGCGCGCGTGCGCCTCGCCGCCAGCTTCGCGGTGAAGCAGTGCGTGCGGGCGGTGGACGTCGCGTACGAGCTCGGGGGCGGCAGCTCGATCTACCTCGGCAGCCCCCTCCAGCGCTGCCTGCGCGACGTCCACGTCGTGACCCAGCACATGATGGTGTCGGACGCGAGCCTCGAGCTCGCGGGCCGCGTGCTGCTCGGCGTGGACGTAGACGCTTCGATGCTCTGAGGAGGGATCCCATGACGGCGCAGCCCATCGATGCCCTCTCCCTGCGCGCGCTCCGCGTGGAGCGCCGGGGGGCCGTGCTGCGGGTGACCATCGACCATCCCGAGAGCGAGCTCAACGCCGTGGACGAGCTGCTGCACGAAGAGCTGACGGCGCTCTTCGGCGCGCTGCGTCGCGAGAGCGAGGCGCGCGCGGTGCTCCTCACGGGCCGCGGGCGCGCGTTCAGCGCCGGGGGCGACTTCCGCTGGTTCCCGAAGCTGCGCGGGCTCGAGGCGCTCGACGCACTGCGCCGCGACGCGAAGCAGCTCGTCTGGGACCTCCTCGACGTGGAGATCCCCATCGTGGCGGCGCTGAACGGCCACGCCGTGGGGCTCGGCGCCTCCATCGCGCTGCTCTGCGACGTGATCTTCATGGCCGACACGGCGACGATCGCGGACCCCCACGTGCGCGTGGGGATCGTGGCGGGCGACGGCGGCGTCGCCATCTGGCCGCTGCTCCTCGGTCCGGCGCGCGCGAAGCAGTACCTCCTCACGGGCGATCCCGTGAACGCAGCCGAGGCCGAGCGGATCGGCCTCGTGAACCGCGTGGTGCCCGCCGCGGATCTGGAGCGCGAGGCGCAGGCCTTCGCCGAGCGGCTGGCCGCCGGCGCGCCCCTCGCGGTCCGCTACACGAAGCTCGCGGTCAACAAGTGGATCAAGGAGATCGCGAACGTTGCCTTCGACACCTCCACGGCGCTCGAGATCGTGACGTTCCAGAGCCGCGACCACGAGGAGGCGCTCGCCGCGATCCGCGAGAAACGCGCTCCGAAGTTCGAGGGGCGCTGAGGGTGCGCGCCGGGTGGCGAGGGGGTCGGCGCTCATGGCTCGTCCGCCAACACCTCGCTGATGGCATCACCATCTCGCCAGCGCACGGCGTGGCGGACCTGCCCTAGCCTCTGGCGGGCTGCGCTTTACTTCGCGCCGACCCCCTCGGCACCCGGCGCCTGCGAACGCGGTACCCTCGAAATCCGTCACCGCTCGCGGAAGTCTCCCATGAAGCTCCTCTGGTTCCATCTCATGCCCTACACCGCGCTGCCGGATGACTTTCGTGAGAAGCATTCTTCAGTGTGGGTGGACATCGACCCCGCGCTCTTCGACCCCGTGCTCGGCCATCGCATGTACAACGAGTTCATGGACGAGCTCGAGCACGCCGCGGCGCTGGGCTTCGACGCCGTCTGCGTGAACGAGCACCACCAGAACGGCTACGGGCTGATGCCCTCGCCGAACCTGATCGCCTCGGCGCTCGCGCGGCGCACGCGCGACGCGGCGATCTGCGTGATGGGCAACTCCCTCGCGCTCTACAACCCACCGGTCCGCGTCGCCGAGGAGATGGCGATGATCGACTGCATCTCCGGCGGGAGACTCATCGCGGGCTTCCCGGTCGGGACGCCCATGGACACCTGCTACGCGTACGGCCAGAACCCGAGCCAGCTCCGCGCGCGCTACCACGAGGCGCACGACCTCGTGATGAAGGCCTGGCGCGAGCCGAAGCCCTTCGCGTGGAACGGGCGCTTCACGAAGCTGCGCTACGTGAACCCGTGGCCGCGGCCGGTGCAGAAGCCGCACCCGCCGGTGTGGATCCCCGGCGGCGGCTCCATCGAGACGTGGCGCTGGTGCGCAGAGATGGACTACGTCTACTCCTACCTCTCGTACTTCGGCTACAAGGCCGGCCAGGAGACGATGCAGGGCTTCTGGGACGAGATGGAGCGCCTCGGCAAGGACCGCAACCCCTACCGCGCGGGGTTCCTCCAGTTCGTGGGCGTGGCCGAGTCGCGCGACGAGGCCATGCGGCTCTACCGCGAGCCGGCGGAGTACTTCTACAACCGCTGCCTCCACGTGGACGCGCGCTTCGCGCGCCCGCCGGGCTACGCGAGCGAGGCGACGATGCGCGCGCGGGTCACGTCGCAGATCGCGCAGGCCGCGGCGAAGGCGGGGCCGAAGGAGGCCTTCTTCAGCGGCGTCCGCATGGAAGAGATCGTGGAGCGCGGCTACGTGATCGTGGGGAGCCCCGACGAGGTGGCCGAGCAGCTCCGGAACGTCGTGGCCGACCTCCGCGTGGGGCATCTCATGCTGCTGCTCCAGTTCGGCAACATGGGCCGCGACACGACGCTCCACAACACCGAGCTCTTCGCGAAGCGCGTCCTCCCCCAGATCCGCGGGATCTTCGACGACGAGTGGGAGGATCGCTGGTGGCCGCGCCCGCTGCCCCTCGAAGAGCGCGCGAGGCCGAGCGAGGTGGTGCGGTGAGGACGCCCTCCGAGCGGACGGTCGAGGTGAACGGGCGACCCTGCCGCGTGTGGGAGGCGGGGCGGGGTGAAAAGCTGGGCGTCCTCGGCGGCCTCGTCGGGTTCCCCCGCTGGTCGCCGTTCCTGGACGCGCTGGCGGAGCGCCGCCGCGTGATCGTGCCCTCGCTGCCCGGCTTCCCGGGCGGCCTCGGCCACGACGCGCTCGACGATCTCCCCGACTGGGTGTCCGCGACCCTCGACCTCCTCGAAGCCTCGGGCCTCGACGGCGCCGACCTCGTGGGGATCTCCGC
>DASRUS010000273.1:0-4809 GCA_035687825.1 Myxococcota bacterium
CTCTCCCCCAGCGCGGGGGACGTCTTCGCGCTCTGCTCCGATGGCCTCACCACGCACGTGCGCGACGAGGAGATCGCGGAGCGCGCCAGCGCGGGGGCGATCCTCGAGGCCGCCGTGGAGGCCCTCATCGACCTCGCCAACGCCCGCGGCGGCGAGGACAACATCACCGTCGTCTTCCTGCGCTGGGAGGACGGCGCCCCCTGAGACGAGACGCGCCGGCTGGCGAGGGGGTCGGCGCGAAGTAAAACGCAGGCCGCCACGGGCTACCGCACCAGGTGACGCAGCTGCGCTGCCGAGGCCACCGCACCGCCACCGATCCAGTTGGCGGCCGAGATCATGAGCGGCGAGCCCCTCGCCAACCGGCGCCCCCCGCACGGGCTCCGGGGATGCCTACCGCTCGAGAATCCCCTTCAGCTTCGCCCGCAGGCGCAGCACCGCCTTGGTGTGGATCTGGCACACCCGGGACTCGGTGATCCCGAGGATCCCGCCGATCTCCTTCATGTTGAGATCCTCGTAGTAGTAGAGCGACACGACGAGCCGCTCCTTCTCGGGCAGCGTCCCGATCGTGTCCGCCACGATCTGCTTCATCTCCCCGAGCTTGAGCGTCGCGAAGGGGTTCTCGGAGTGGACGTCCTCCACCACGTCGGCGAAGTTGCCGGGGCGGTCGCCGTCCGGCGAGTTGCCGCGGATCTCCTCCAGGTTCACGAGCGAGATGCCGCGCACCTGGTTGAGCAGCTCGTGGAATTTCTCGAGCTGGAGGCCGAGCGAGTCCGCCACCTCGTCCTCCCGGGCCGCGCGGCCGAGGCGCTGCTCCACCTCGCCGTAGGCCCGCTCCAGGCGCCGGCTCTTCTGGCGCACGCTGCGCGGCACCCAGTCGAGGGAGCGGAGCTGGTCGAGGATCGCGCCCTTGATGCGGAACTCGGCGTAGGTCTTGAACTTGCAGTTCTTTTCCGGGTCGTACTTCTCGATCGCGTCCATGAGACCGATGACGCCCGTGTTGTGGAGGTCGTCGAGGTCGATGTGGGAGGGCAGGCGGACCGCGATGCGGTTCACGATGTAACGGATGAGCGGCGTGTGCTCGAGCACGATCTGCTCCTTCAGCTGCCGCGGGATCTCGCCGTTCTTGTCCTTCGCATCGCGGAGCAGTTCTTCCATCGTGTCCTCCTGCCGTGGGGCTCGCCGGGCGGCCCGTGACCCATCGCCTGCGCTCCGATTGCGCGTGCGATGCGGCCTGAAGCACGGCCTGTGCCAAGGCGGGCAGGGAAGGCCCGGCGCGGGGGGCGCGCGGGCGCGGCGGGCGCGAGCCTCGCCCCGCCAAGTCCGCACCGGCGCGCAGCTTTTCCGGGGAGCGCCGGGCCGGGAGGCTGCGCAGGGATCTGCGCAGGGAGACCGCCACCGCGGTTGGCGGTCGGGGCGTGGATCGCCGCCGAGCGTCGGAGTCCCGTCGCTCGAGCTGCGCTTGGAGTACGAAAGCGTCAGCCGGCCGTCAGGGTCGGGAGACCTCGAGGCCCTTCTTCTTGATCTTCTCGAGCAGCGTGGTCCGGTTCAGGCCGAGCAGCCGCGCGGCCTGGTTCTTGTTGCCGCGCGTGCGCTCGAGCGCCTGAACGATGAGATCGGTCTCGATCCGGTTCACCACGTCGTGGAAGGAGAGGCCGCTCGGGGGGAGCTTCGGGACCACCGCGGGGAACGCGGTGGCGGTCGCGCCGCGCAGGGTCGAAGGGAGATCCTCCAGCTCCAGGCGGCCCTCGCCGCGCAGCACCACGAGACGCTCGATCAGGTTCTCGAGCTCGCGCACGTTGCCGGGCCAGTCGTGGGCGCACAGACACTCGAGGGCCTCGGGGCTGATCCCGTCGATCTTGCGTTCGCGCTCCCGGGCCACGCTCGCGAGGAAGTGGTGCACGAGCAGGGGCACGTCATCGCGTCGCTCGCGCAGCGGCGGCACGTGGATCGGGATCACGTTCAGCCGGTAGAAGAGGTCCTCGCGGAAGCGGCCCTCGCGGATGCAGACCTCCAGGTCCTGGTTCGTCGCCGCCACGACCCGCACGTTCACCTTCAGGGTCTTGGAGGATCCCACGGGCTCGAAGGTGCGGTCCTGGAGCACGCGCAGGAGCTTCACCTGGAGCGACGGGCTCATGTCGCCGATCTCGTCGAGGAAGATCGTGCCCCCGTCGGCCACGGTGAAGCGGCCCTCCCGGTGGCTCACGGCGTTCGTGAAGGCGCCCTTCACGTGGCCGAAGAGCTCCGATTCGAGGAGCTCCTCGGGGATGGCCCCGCAGTTCACGGTGACGAACATGCGGTCCGCGCGCCGGCTGTTGTAGTGGAGCGCGCGGGCGATGAGCTCCTTGCCCGTGCCGCTCTCGCCGGTGACGAGGACGGTGCTGTCCGTGTCGGCCACCTTGGCCACGGCGTCGAGCACGTCGCGCAGCGCGGAGGAGACCCCGATCAGGTTCTCGAAGCGGTAGCGCGAGCGGAGCTGGCTCTGGAGCATGCGGTTCTCGGTCTTGAGCCGGCGGTGCTCGATGGCTCGCTCCACGAGACGGCGCACCACGTCGAGGTGGCCCTGCTCGAAGGGCTTCTCCAGGTACCAGAAGGCCCCCGCGTGGAGCGACTCGACCGAGCTCTCGGCGCTCCCGTAGCCCGTGACGACGATGCACGGCAGGTCCGCGTCCACCTCGCGGATCTGCCGCACGAGCTCGTGGCCGTTGATGCCCGGCATCTTCACGTCGCAGAGCACGAGGTCGAAGGGCTGCGACGCGACGAGCGCCATGGCCTCGCTCGCGTCGCGGGCGGTGCTCACCTGGTGGCCCGCGCGGGTGAGCACGCGCTCGAGGGATCGCCGGTAGAGCTCTTCGTCGTCCACCACGAGCAGGTGCGCGCGCTTCAGAGGAGCCTCCTCCCGCGGGCGCCGACGCCCGCGCGCTGCCATCGGACCGGACGCGCGTCGGGGCCGCGCGGACGGACCGAGGGGATCGCCGCCAACAGGGGGGAACCGGAGTCTAGCCGCGAGACCCGGCGCGGGCCACGCCGGCCCGCGCACGAGCGCCCGCCCGAGGCGGCGCATCACGCGCGCGCAGGCCGTCGGCAGGTCGTGCGCAGCAGATCAAGCGTCCCGGATCCGGGACCGATAAAGCGGACATGCGCCGGAACGCCGCCCGCTCGCCGACCGCGCTGCCCGGCGAGCCCGGCCCCGCGGGCCTCGTGCTCCTGCTCGACGACGAGCCGCTGCTGCTCGCCGCCCTCGAGCGCATCCTGCGCGGCGAGGGCCATCGGCTCGTGTGCGCGCGCCATCCCGCGGAGGCCGAGGCGGCGCTCGCGGATCCCGACCTCGACGTGGTGCTCCTCGACCTCCTGCTCGAAGGCGCGAGCGGTCTCGAGGTGCTCGAGCGCGTGAAGCGCGAGCGGCCGGAGGTGGAGGTGGTGGTGATGACGGGGTTCGCCAGCGTGGAGAGCGCGGTGGGCTGCATGCGCCGGGGCGCCTTCGACTACCTGGCAAAGCCCTTCGACGACGCGCACCGCGTGCGGAGCACGGTGCGCAAGGCCGTGGAACGCCGCCGGCTCCTGGAGCGCAACCGCGAGCTCGAGCGCGAGCTGCGCGAGCGCGGGGGCTCTCCCGATCTGGTGGGCCGCTCGCCGGCGCTGCGCGCCCTCGTGCGCACGATCGAGAGCCTGCGTCACAACGAGAGCCACGTGCTGATCCACGGCGAGAGCGGCACGGGCAAGGAGCTCGTGGCCCGCGCGCTCCACGCCGCGAGCCCGCGCGCCCGGGGGCCCTTCGTGCCCGTGGACTGCGGCGCGCTGCCCGAGAGCGTGATCGAGAGCGAGCTCTTCGGCCACGAGAAGGGCGCCTTCACCGGCGCGGTGGGGGCCCCGGGCCTGTTCCGCATCGCGGGGGGCGGGACGCTCTTCCTGGACGAGATCGGGGAGGTGCCGCTCTCGGTGCAGGCCCGCCTGCTGCGCGCCCTCCAGCACAAGGAGGTGCGTCCGGTGGGCGCGGGCGCCCCGGTCGCGGTGGACGTGCGCTTCGTCTCGGCGACCCACCGCGACCTCTGGTCGATGGTGGAGGCGCAGCGCTTCCGGGCGGACCTCTTCTACCGCCTCGACGTGGTGCGCATCCAGATTCCGCCGCTGCGCGAACGGCGCGAGGACATCCCGCTCCTCGTGCACCACTTCCTGCGCAAGCACCGGGGCGCGGACTCGCCCGTCGCGGGCATCGAGGACGACGCGCTCGAGGAGCTCGTGGCGCACGGCTGGCCCGGCAACGTGCGCGAGCTCGAGAACGTGATCGAGTCCGCGCTCGCGCTCGCGCGCGGCGATCGTCTGCGGCGCGCGGATCTGGCGCGGGCCGGGGAGCGGCGCGGCGCCGCGGCCCCGGCGCCCGCCGCGGGCATCCCGCTCTCCCTGGACGCCTACGAGCGCTGCGCCCTGGAGCGTGCCCTGGCCGAGGCGGAGGGCGACGCCACGCGTGCGGCGCGCCGGCTCGGCATGGGGCGCAGCACGCTCTATCGCAAGCTGGCTCGCCACGGACTGCGGCCGGGGAGCCGGAGCGCCCTCCCGCGCGCGCCCGCGATCCGGTAGAGTCCCCAGACCCCCCGACGCCGCCCCCGCGGCGAACGAGAGGGGACCTTCCGTTGACCCGCGCGCTCTCCGGCGTCCGCATCCTGGTGATCGAACCGGAGCGGGGCGCCGCCTCGCCGCGCACCGTGGACGCGCTCCTGCGGCTCGGCCCCGAGGTGGACCTCGAGGTGGTGCGCGATGCCGTGGCGGCCCTCGCGCGCCTCGCGCGCGGCGACCTCGACCTCCTGGTCCTCG
>DASRUS010000274.1:0-6434 GCA_035687825.1 Myxococcota bacterium
CTCGCCGCGTTCGATCGCTTCGCGGCGCACGCCGGATGCGTCCGGCCCCGCGAGGAGATCCCTGCGGACGAGCTGGCGCCTCCCGACTGGATCGACTTCCCCTTCGAGCCCGCGAGCGTCTCCGCTCCCGACGTCTTCGGCACGGCGACGAGCGTCGAGGTGCGCACGGGTCTCTGGCGCACGCTGCGCCCCGTGATCGACCACGACCTCTGCCACCGCTGCTCCTGGATCTGCGGCACGTTCTGCCCCGACGGCGCGATCCACGCCGATCCCTCCGGCGCGCCCCGCATCGACTACGACCACTGCAAGGGCTGCCTCGTGTGCGTGGCGGTGTGTCCGCCGCACGCGATCCGTGCGGTCCCGGAGCGCGACGCGGCCCGCGCGGACGCCGCGCCGTGAGCCGGCGGCTCCTCACGGGCAATGCGGCCGCGGCGTGGGGAGCGCGCCTCGCGCGCGCGGACTACGTCCCCGCGTTTCCCATCACGCCCCAGACCGAGATCATCGAAGCGCTCTCCCGCTGGATCGACGCGGGCGAGCTCGACGCGCGCCTGGTGACCCTCGAGTCGGAGCACTCGATGCTCACCGCGGCGGGCGCGGCCGCGGCCACCGGCGTGCGCGTCTTCACCGCCACCTCGAGCCAGGGCCTCCTCTACGCCATGGAGATGCTCTACACGGTGGCGGGCTGGCGCGCGCCCTTCGTGCTCGTGAACGTCTCGCGCGGCCTCGCGGCGCCCATCACCCTCGAAGCCGACCACGGCGACGTCCTCGCCGCGCGCGACTCGGGCTTCCTCCAGATCCACTGCGCCACCTGCCAGGAGGTGCTCGACGGCGTGCTCCTCGCCTACCGCCTCGCCGAGGATCCGCGCGTGCGGCTTCCGGCGCTCGTGAACCTCGACGGCTTCCAGCTCTCCTTCACGCGCGAGCCGGTGGAGGTCCCGGATGCCGAGGCCGTGGACGGCTTCCTGCCGCCCTTCGATCCCGGGAACGTGCGCTTCCGCGCGAGCCGGCCCGTGAGCCAGGCGGTCGCGGTGCTCGGCGGCGGGCCCTACTCGTACTTCCGCTACGAGATGCACCGCGCCGCCGAGCAGGCGCTCGCGGTGCACGACGAGATCGCCTCCGGGTTCGAGCGAGCCTTCGGCCGGCGCTTCGACGCGCTCGAGGAGCACCGCGCCGACGACGCCGAGATCGTCTTCTTCATGATGGGCTCCTTCGCGACGAAGGCGCGCGACGCCGTGGACCGCCTGCGCGAGGTAGGCGTTCGGGTCGGGCTCGTGCGCCCGCGCCTGCTGCGTCCCTTCCCGGCGCAGGCGATCCGCCGGGCGCTCGCCGGCAAGCGCGGCGTCGCAGTCGTGGATCAGAACCTCTCGCTGGGCAAGGGCGGCGTGCTCCACGCCGAGCTCGCCTCGGTGCTCCACGGCGAGCCCGACGCGCCGCCCGTGCTCGCGAGCTTCGTCGGGGGCCTCGGCGGCCGAGACATCCCCGTGGAGGAGTTCCGCGCGATGGCGGAGGTGACGCGCGAGGCCGTCGCGCGCGGCCGGCCGCCCGAGCCGCGGCTCCTCTACACCGAGGGCGAGCTCCGCGAGCTGCGCAAGCTCCAGGGGATCGCGCTCGCGGAGCGTCACGACCTCGGCGCCGGCGAGGCGCGCGCCGCGGCACCCGATCCCCCGGGTGGCCGGCGATGAGCGAGACGCGCTTCAAACGCATGAACGACCTCCCCTCGACGCACCTCCTGGGCTCGGGCACGGCGATGTGCGCCGGCTGCGGCGGGCTCCAGGCCGTGCAGGAGATCTACGACGTCCTCGGCGAGAAGACCGTCTTCGTGAACGCCGCGGGCTGCATGACGCTGCTCTCCGTCTACCCCTTCACGCCGTTTCGCGGCTCCTGGCTCTACACGTCCATGGCCTCGGCGCCGGCCGGCGCCCAGGGCGTGCGCGACGCCCTCGACATCCTGATCCAGAAGCGGCGCATGCCTCCCGAGGAGGATCTCGGGGTCGTCGTCCTCTCCGGCGACGGCGCCGCCTACGGGATGGGGCTCTCGGCGACCTCCGCCGCCATCGATCGCGGCCTCGACTTCCTCTACGTCTGCTACGACAACGAGGGCTACGCCAACACGGGCCAGCAGTACTCCGCCGCGACGCCCCGCGCCGCCGCCACCGCCACGAGCACGCGCGGCTACCCCGGCTCGAAGAAGGACCTCTTCTCGATCTGGCTCGCGAACCGCCCCGCCTACGTCGCCACGGCGGTGGGCGCCGAGCCCCTCGACCTCGCGCGCAAGATCGAGAAGGCGAAGGGCCTGCGCGGCCCGCGTCTCGTCCTCGTCCTGGCTCCCTGCCCCACGGGCTGGGACTTCGATCCGAGCGAGATGGTGGAGATCGGGCGCCTCGCCGTGCGCACGGGCGTGTGGCCGCTCAAGGAGTGGGTGGACGGCCGCGTGGTCCACACGAAGCTGCGCCGGCCCCGCCTTCCGGTGGAGGAGTACCTCCGCAAGCAGGGGCGCTTCGCCCACCTGTTCCAGCCGGTGCGCAACGAGGCGCTCCTCCGCGAGATCCAGGCGGGCGTGGACGCCTACTGGGAAGGGATCGAGTAGGGGGGCCGCGTCAGGAACCCCCGGATCTCGTCGCGGCGCGCCTGCACGTCCGCGCGGCCGATCTCCATCAACCGGGTGCAGAAGGCGCCGTCGAAGAGGAGGTAGCTCGCGAGCTCGGTGGTGGCCTCGTCGGGCCCGAGGCCGCGCATCAGGTAGCGCACGATCCCCGGGATGTGCTCCGCGAGCTCGGCCGCGATCTCGCCGAACTCGCAGCTCGGGGAGAGCCACAGCACGTCGATCCAGCGGAAGGGATTGCGGGGATCCCCCGTGGGCGAGGCGAGCACGCTCGTGTTCACGCGCTCGCTGTGCTCCACGTCCACCTCGATCGCGTCGAGCATCACGGCGTCGAGAAGCGCTCCGGCGATCTGGGCGATGGTGGGAGGCGCGCGCCGCGTGGCCGTGGCCTTCTCCGGCGGCAGGCCCGCCTGGCGCACGCCGATCGCGAGGACGCGGTCGGCCCCCAGATGGATCGCCGGGCTGAGCGGCGCCGTGTTGCGGATCGAGCCGTCGCCGAAGTGGCGGCCCTCGATCTCCACCGAGGGGAAGAAGATCGGGATCGCGCTCGACGCCATCAGGTGGTCCACGCGGAGACGCGTGCGCTCGACGCTCCAGCGCCCCCGCCTCCACAGCGGGACCCCGGGCGGCGCGTCCACGAACACGACGCCGTCGCCGGTGTAGAGGTTTGTCGCGGGGACCGCGAGGGCGCGCAGCCCGCCGGAGGATACGTTCGCGTCGATGCGGTCGAAGGGGATGTGCTCGGCCAGGAGCTCGCGCAGGGGCGACGTGTCGAGCAGCGCCTTGGGAGAGACGTGGCGCAACACGCCGCCGAACGAGAGGTCGCGCACCCAGCGCGCGCCGATCTCGCCGAGCGAGCGCAGGTCCGTGCGGAAGACGTGGCTCGGCTCGAGCCCGCTCCACAGCCGCTCGAGGTTCCGCACGCCCCGGGCGGGGTCGTCGGCGAACGCGGCCAGCATCCCCGCGTTGAGGGCGCCCGCGCTGGCGCCCACCACGATCTCGAAGCGGAAGTCGCCGCCGAGGAGCCCGAGCTCGACGAGGCCCCGCAGCACCCCCACCTGGTAGGCGCCGCGCGCTCCCCCTCCCGCGAGCACGATCGCGAGCCTCGGGCGTGCGCCCTCGCTCACCGCGCCTCCTCGCGGGCGGGCGGGGAGTCCGGCAGGGAGGAGGCGTAGCCCTTCGCCGCGAGCGCGGCCGTGATCTCCCGCAGATGCTCGGCGCCGCGCGTGTGGAGCACGAACTCCACCTCCGCGGCGCGCAGCGGCACCTGCCCGAAGGACCGCTGGTGCGAGACCTCGACCACGTTCGCGGCCGCGTCGGCGAGGATGCGCGTCACCTCGGCGAGCGCGCCGGGCCGATCCGCCACGCGCACGCGCAGCCGCACGAGGCGCCCCGAGCGCACGAGGCCGCGCTCGATCACCGAGACGAGCACCAGCGGGTCGATGTTCCCGCCCGAGAGCACGAGGCCCACCCGCAGGCCGCGGAAGCGGTCGCCCTCGCGCAGCAGCGCCGCCAGCGCCGCGCCGCCCGCTCCCTCCACCACCGTCTTCTCCACCTCGAGGAGGAGCAGCACCGCGGCCTCGAGGTCTTCCTCCTCCACGAGCAGGATCTCCTCCAAGAGCTCGCGGATCAGGGGCAGCGTGAGGCGCCCGGGGCGCTTCACCGCGATCCCCTCCGCGATCGAGTCCCGGCCGCAGCGGATCGCCTCGCCGCGCAGCGCCTGCCGCATGGACGGGAAGCGCGAGGCCTCGACCCCGAAGACGCGCAGCCCGGGGCGCAGGGCGCGCGCCGCGACCGCGCAGCCGGCGGCGAGGCCACCGCCTCCCACGGGCACGAGGAGCGCGTCGAGATCGGGCTCGTCCTCGAGCATCTCGAGCGCCACGGTTCCCTGCCCCGCGATCACGACCTCGTCGTCGTAGGGGTGCACGAGGACGAGCCCCTCCGTGCGGGCGATCGTCTCGGCGACCGCGCCCGCCTGGTCGAGGTCTTCGCCGTCGAGGATCACGCGCGCGCCGAAGCGGCGCGTGTGCTCCACCTTCACGTTCGGCGTGTAGGAGGGCATGACGAGCGTGGCGGGGATGCCCAGCCGCTGCGCGTGGTGCGCCAGCGCCTGCGCGTGGTTGCCCGCCGACATGGCGACGACCCCGCGCGCGCGCTCCGAGGCGTCGAGGCAGAGGAGCCGCGCGAGCGCCCCGCGCTCCTTGAAGGACGCCGTGAACTGGTGGTTCTCGAACTTGAGGACGACCCGCGCCCCCGTGATCTCCGAGAGGGTGCGCGAGGTCGTGCACGGGGTGCGGGTCACGCTTTCCGCGATCGCGCGCGCGGCGCGCTGGACCTCGGCGAAGGTGATCGCCATCCGCTGCTCCGTTCCGCCCCGCCCGTGCGAGCCGTCCGCCGCCGGGCGGGGCCTCCTTCGTCGATCGACCTGGCGAGCGGCCTCTTCGTCCCGCGCGCCCGGTCCATGATACCGAGGGGTCGAGCCCCACGAGCACCGGCTCTCGGGGCGCCGGCGGATGCGCGGCTCCACCGACACGGGATCGCGCTTCTCTGATAGGATGCGCAGCCCCTTCGACGCGCGAACCCCTCGCGGTGGGAGCCCTCCATGTCGCAGACGTCCGTCAGCCCTTCCGGCGAATCCTTTCCCCTTCCCCAGGCCGGCGACCAAGCCAAGGAGTTCGAGCGCATCGAGTCGCTCGCGCACGCCGCCCGCGCGGAGGGGCGCGAGGTCGTGGTGGTCATGGGCGTGGGGTTCGTCGGCGCCGTGATGGCCGCGATCGTGGCGGACTCGGTCGATCCCGAGACCGGCAAACCGGGCAAGTTCGTGATCGGCTGCCAGCGGCCGAGCCCGCGCAGCTACTGGAAGATCCCGCTGCTCTCGCGCGGTGAGTCGCCCGTCAAGGCCGAGGATCCGAACGTCGATCCGATGATCGCGCGCTGCGTCCTCGAGAAGAAAACGCTCGTCGCCACCTGGGACAGCGACTGTCTCAAGCTCGCCGACTGCGTGGTGGTGGACGTCCAGTGCGACTACACGAAGCACGAGCTCGGCAACCTGCGCAGCGGCGAGGCCGAGATGAGCGCGCTCGAAGCGACGATGCGCAGCATCGGCGAGAGGATCCCCGCGCGCTGCCTCGTGCTGATCGAGACCACCGTGGCGCCCGGCACCACCGAGTTCGTGGCGTACCCGATCCTGAAGAAGGCCTTCGAGAAGCGCGGCATCGAGTCGCCTCCCCTTCTGGCCCACAGCTTCGAGCGCGTGATGCCCGGGCGCGACTACGTCTCGTCGATCCGCGACTTCTGGCGCGTCTGCTCGGGCTGCAACCCCGAGGCGCGCGATCGGGTGGTGAAGTTCCTGGGCCAGGTGCTGAACACGAAGGACTATCCGCTCACGGTGATGGACCGCCCGATCGAATCCGAGACCACGAAGATCGTGGAGAACTCCTACCGCGCCACCATCCTCGCCTTCCTCGACGAGTGGAGCCTCTTCGCCGAGCGCAACGGCGTGGACCTCACCAAGGTGATCCAGGCCATCAAGGTGCGGCCCACGCACAGCAACATCATCTTCCCGGGCCCCGGCATCGGCGGCTACTGCCTGCCCAAGGACGGAGGCCTCGGCTACTGGGCGTACAAGCACATCCTCGGCTTCGAGGACGACATCTTCAAGATCACGACGCGCGCCATCGACATCAACGATACCCGCGCGCTCCACGTGGCGGAGCTCGTGCGGGACGCGCTCCGCAACATGGGCCGCTACATCGCGGGCGCGCACGTGCTGCTCTGCGGCGCGAGCTACCGCGAAGACGTGGGCGACACGCGCTACAGCGGCTCGGAGCTG
>DASRUS010000275.1:0-3871 GCA_035687825.1 Myxococcota bacterium
TCAGCGCGAGCGCCAGGGGCGAGAGGCTGTCGATGAAGGCGGAGTAGGTCACCTCGAGCTCGATGGCCCGCGACTCCGAGCCCCGGTTTGCGCGGTTGATGGCGCGGTAGCGCTCGAGGTTCAGCGCCTCGCGCCCGTGGATCTGGACGACGGCCACGCCCGAAAGATTCTCCTGGAGGTTCTGGTTCAGCCGCGAGACGGAGTTGCGGATGTTGCGGTAGACGCCGAGGGCGGCGCGGCGAAAGACGCCGGTGGCGAGGCCTACCACGGGGACCGAGAGGAGCATGAGCCCCGCGAGCGCCGGGTCCACCGCGAGCATCAGGCCGAGGGCGAGGAAGAACGGGAAGACCTCGCCCACGAGCATCCCGAAGCCCATCAGGAGCTCGTAGAGCACCTCCACGTCGTTCGTGACCCGGGTCATCACGCGGCCCACGGCCACCTTGTCGTAGAAGCTCGCCGAGAGCCCCTGGAGGTGCGCGAAGAGGTCGCGGCGCAGGTCGCGCAGCGCCGAGAGCGAGGCGCGCGAGAGGAGCATGCGGCTCGCGTGGGCGAGGGCGAGTCCCGCCGCCGTGAGCACGGCGTAGAGCGCGCACGCGGCCGCGAGCGGCGCCATCCCGCTCGTGCGCGCGATCCAGGCGTGCAGGCCGAGCATCCCGAAGTCGGGGGCGGCGCGATCCGCGGACGGCAGCAGGACGCCGTCGATCACGACGCGCGAGAGCACCACGGGGAGCAGCACCGTCGCGAGCGACAGCCCGGCGATGCAGAGCGCGCTCGCGGCGACGAGCCGTCGCTCGGGCGCGAGCCGGCGCAGCAGGCGCGCGGTGAGACGCAGGTCGAAGCTTTGGCCCGAGAGCTCGGCGTCGAAGATCGAGTGATCGCGCCGGCTCACGCGGCATCCCCCGCGTCCGCGAGGGGCGCGTCGTCCTCGGGGCGGCCCTCGAGTCCCGCGCGCCGGCTCTGCACCCGGGCGAGCCGCGCGTAGACCCCGCCTCGCGCGAGGAGCTCGGCGTGGCTGCCCGCCTCGACGATGCGCCCGCCCTCGAGCACCACGATGCGGTCCGCGGCGCGCACCGCCGACACGCGGTGCGAGACGAGGACCGTCGTGCGGCCCGCGCGCAGGCGCACGATCCGCTCCAGGATGCGCTCCTCGGTGGAGGAGTCCACGGAGGAGAAGGGATCGTCGAGCAGCAGGATCGGCGTGTCGCGCACGAGGGCGCGCGCGAGGGTCACGCGCTGCTTCTGCCCGCCGGAGAGCATGACGCCGCGCTCCCCCACCGGCGTCTCGAGCCCGTCCGGGAACTGCGCGAGCGTCTCGGCGAGGTCCGCCGCCCAGGCCGCGGACTCGACGTCGTCGTGGGAGCGGTCGGGATCGTCGTAGGCGAGGTTCTCCCGCACCGACTCCGAGAAGAGGAAGGGCTCCTGGGGCATGAGCGCCACCTCGTCGCGGACGAGGGCGAGGGGCAACTCGCGAATGTCGCGCCCGTCGAGGAGGAGCGTCCCCGGCGGCGGGTCGAGCATGCGCACCAGCAGCCGCAGCCAGGTGGACTTCCCCGCGCCCACGCGCCCCAGGATCGCCAGCGTCTCGCCCGGCGCGACGCGAAGATCGATCCCTGCCAGTACCTCGCGCGCCGCGCCCGGATAGCGGTAGCGCAGGCCGCGCAGCTCGATCGCGCCGTGCAGCTCGTCCGGTGCGAGCGACAGGCGGGCGTCCGCGATCTCGGGCGGGTGATCCAGGAGCTCGAAGAGGCGGTCCACGCCCGCCGAGCCGCGCTGGAAGAGGTTGATCATCGCGCCGGCCTCGCGCACGGGCCAGAGCACGAGGTTCAGGTACCAGAGGAAGGCGGTGAAGCTCCCGAGCGTGAGCTCGCCGGAGAGGACCCTCGAGCCCCCCGCGACGATCACCACGAGCGTCGCGATGCTGCTCCAGCCCGGCATGTAGGACGCGAGGAGCGAGTTCGTGCGGATGAGGTCGAGGTAGCGGCGCACGAAGGTCTGGTTCGTCTCCTGGAAGCGCCGAGTTTCCTGGTCCTCCTGAACGAGCGCCTGGATCGTGCGGATCCCGGCGAGGTTCTCCTGCGTGCGCTCGGAGAGGGAGGAGAAGCCCTCCTGCACCAGGAGCGACTGGGCGTGGACGCGCCGCGCCAGGAAGAGGCCGGTGAGGAAGATCCCCGGGAGCGGCAGGCCGAGGAGCAGGGTCAGCTCCACCGATTCCCGCAGCATGAAGGCGATGCCCACGAGGGCGGAGAAGACGAGCACGAAGACGGTGCGCGTACCGAGCGCCAGCATCTGGCGGATCAGCCCGATGTCGTTGATGGCGCGCGCCATCAGGTCGCCCGTGCGGTGGCGCGCGAAGAAGAGGGGCCCCTGGCGCTGGAGGTGGTCGTAGAGGCGGTTGCGCAGGTCGTAGGCGACCGCGAGACCGATGCGGCGGATGGCGCGGCGGCCCACCCAGATGAAGGCGAAGCGCGCGAGGGTGCACGCGGCGATCCCGAGCCCCGCCGCCAGGAGGAACGTCCCGCGCGACGCGGTGAGGTCGTCGATCGTCCGCTTCAGGAGCTGGGGGATCAGCGCCTCGAAGACGCGCGCGAACGCGAGTAGGCCGAGGCCCCACCAGAAGGGGGTCCGGTAGCGGTGGTAGTAGGGGAGGAGCCGCCGGAGCGACTTCACGCGGGCGGGAATCTAGCAGAGGAGGGTAACTTCCCGGAAATGGCGGCGACCGATCTGGAGCGGACCTTCTCGGCTCTCGAGGCGAGCGGTACGCGCTATCTCGTGGTGGGCGGGGTCGCGGTGGTCCTGCACGGTCACCCTCGCTTCACCGCCGCTCTGGATCTGGTGATCTCGCTGGATCGGGCGAACCTGTCGAGGGGCCTCCGGGCTTTGGAGGGTCTGGGTTACCGGCCGCGCGCTCCCGTCGCCCTCGACGAGTTCCTGGATCCCGAGGTTCGCAGGACCTGGATCGAGACGCAGGCTTCGAGGCGCACCGCCACGAGCAGCGCCGGGCCTGGCTGCGCCTGAACTACCAACAGCGACTCGAGTGGCTGGAGCAGGCCAAGCGCTTCGCCGCCCGCGCCCTCGAGGCAGCCCGGGCGCGGCGGAGTCGCAGGGTCGAAGGGAGGAACGGGCGATCTGGAGCGTGAAGGAGACGGCCCGCCCGAATGCGAGCTACGCCTGCCTCAAGGCCCGTGCCGCGTCGATCGCGCCGTACGTGAACACGATGTCCGCGCCCGCGCGGCGCAGCGCGAGCAGGCTCTCCAGGAGACACGCCTCGTAGTCGAGCCAGCCGTTCGCGGCGGCGGCCCGGAGCATCGCGTACTCGCCGCTCACGTGGTACGCGGCCACGGGCAGGCTCGTGTGGTCGCGCACCACGCGCACCACGTCGAGGTAGGGGAGGCCCGGCTTCACCATCACCCAGTCCGCGCCCTCGGCCTCGTCCAGGGCGAGCTCGCGCAGCGCCTCGCGCACGTTCGCGGGGTCCATCTGGTAGGTCTTCTTGTCACCCGAGCGCGGGGCGGAGTCGAGCGCCTCGCGGAAGGGGCCGTAGAACGCGGAGGCGTACTTGCAGCAGTACGAGCAGATCGCGACCTCCGTGAAGCCCGCGCGGTCGAGGGCGTCGCGGATCGCCCCCACACGGCCGTCCATCATGTCGGAGGGCGCGACCACGTCGGCGCCGGCCTCTGCCTGCGCCACCGCCATGGCCGCCAAGAGCGGCAGCGTCTCGTCGTTGTCGATGCGCCCCTCGATCACGACCCCGTCGTGGCCGTCCGAGGAGTAGGGGTCGAGGGCCACGTCGGTGATGACGAGGAGCTCCGGGAGCTCCTGCTTGAGCCGGCGCACGGCGCGCTGGAGCAGGCCATCGGGCTTCGTGGCCCAG
>DASRUS010000276.1:0-7714 GCA_035687825.1 Myxococcota bacterium
CACGAGCTTCGCGTCCGCGCTCGCCGCGCCTCGCGGGCTCGCGCGCTCCAGCCACTCGCGCAGGCGCCGGGTCTGCGCGGGCGTGAAGACCCCCGGGCCGCCCGCCGCGCCCTGCAGCCCCGGCGCGTCGCGCAGCTCGACGATGCCGCGCTCCACGAGCGTCTCGAGCGTGCGCAGGACCTGGTAGTCGGGGTGGCTGCAGTGGTCCACGACGTCGCCCACGCGCGAGTAGAGCTCGAGCAGCAGCAGCACCTCCTGCGTGAGCGGCTGCACCGCGCTCGGCAGATCGGCGCTCTTCACCCGGAGGGCGACACACGCGTCGCGGGCTGGGAGCGACGCGCGCACGCGCTCCCACTCGTCGAGCTGGCGCGCCCCTTCGAGGAGCAGCGCCCGCGTGGGGAGCTCGATCCGCGCCAGCGCCTGGACGCGGTCCGGGCGGAACACGAAGCTGCCGTCGCGCCACGAGAGCAGCCGGTACAGCGCCTTCTCCGCCTCCGCCGCGCCCACCTGCGCCTGGATCACGCTGCCCTCGCGCACGAAGACGCGGCCTTCGCGGTCCTCGCCCGCGGCGCCCCGCCGCACCACGTCCACCGTCCCCGTGCGCCGGTTCAGGTGGAGGAGCTGGAGGAGGTCGAGGAGCGAGAGCTGGGCGAGCTGGCCCGTGATGGCGTGATCCTCGCCCGCGCCGCGGGCGACGGCGTCCATGCGCGACTGGCGGGCGAGCATCGAGTCCACGCGCTCGGCGATCTCGGCGGGGTCGGTGTCCGCGGGGCAGCGCTCGTCGAACGCGCTGGAGCGGGCGAGCGCGACCTCGCCGCCCACGAGCAGGAACGGGATCCCCTGGGTGCGCGGGTTGGCGCGCAGGATCTCGGCGAGCCGCTCGGCGGGGATCAGCGGAAGGTCGGCGCTGGTCACGATCACGTCCGGGAGCTCCGCGAGCGCCGTCTCCAGCGCGGCGGGGCCCGTGGCCACGCGGCGCGTCTTCATGCCGTGCGCCTCGCACGCGTCCGCGATGCGGACCGCGCGCGCGGCGTCGGCGTCGGCGACGAGGACGCTCGCGCTCACGCCCTCCCCCTTCACGCCGCCAGCGCGATCCCGAGGTCGCGCCCGAGCTCGAAGGCGAGGTGCTCGACGAGGGAGCGGTCCGCGCTGTGGAAGAGCGTGCGCTCACCCCCCGCGGCGGGCCCCTCGACCAGGGTGTAGGCCGAGCCCTCGCCGCAGTAGACGAGGAACGGCGTCTGCGTGCCGAGGCGCGCCGGCGCGACCCACGTGACGGGCAGGTCCACCCCCGCGCGCCGCTCGGCGACGAGCACGACCTCCGTGCGCGGCGCGGCGCCACGCAGGGCCTCGAGGTCGTTGCGCAGCGCTTCGGCGCGCGCGGGACCCGGGGCGAGGAAGAGGAGCCCGCGCTCGTCCGGCCGGCGTGCCACCTCGTCGATCAGGAAGCGCGCCGCCTGCTCGGGCAGCTCGGGGCAGCGCAGCGCCGCCCGGGCCGCGAGCCGCTCCAGGAGCTTCGGGAAGGAGAGGCGCCCCGCGGCGAGGGAGCGCAGCGCGCTCGAACGGTCCTCGCTGGAGCGCGCGTCGAGGCGGCGCACGAGGGTCTCGCGCTGCGTCCCGTCCGCCGGGTACGTGACCGACGCCAGCACCAGGCGCGCGGCCTCGGGTCCCACGACGCCCTCGCCCGCGCCCGGATCCGCGGCCTCGCGCAGCCGGCGCTTCAGGATCGCGGCCCCGAGGGCGTCGGTCTCGGGGAGCAGCACCCAGAAGCGGCCCTCGCCGTCCACGGCCAAAAGGTCCGTGGAGCGGAGCACCCGGTTCAAACGCCGGGCGAATCCCTCGCGGCTGCGAGCGTGCTCCGCGTCGCCCCGGCGCGGCCGCGGATCGGTCCCGGCGTCGAGCTCGGCGCGCACCAGGGAGAAGGTCCGCCCGAAGCGATGGGCCTTGTGGATCTCGTTGCGCACCACGTCGTCGAAGTACGCCGCGGTGTAGGCCTGCGTGGCCGAATCGCGGAACGAGCGGCGCTCGAGGCCGCGCACGCGCAGCGCGTTCGCGAGCGCGATCCCCGCGAACTCGCCGAGCTTCTCCGCCGCGGCGCGCTCGCGCGGCGCGAAGGCCTCGCCACCGATCCGATCGCCGAGCCGCGCGGCGCCGAGCAGCGCTCCCGCGGCGAGGAACGGCACCACGAGCGGCGCCGCGGCTGGCGAGCTCGCGGGCCCATCGAAGCAGCGCCCGTCCGCCGCGGCGAGGCCCGCGAACTCCGGCGGGAGCGCCTCCAGGCGCAGCTCCGCGGGCTCGTCGGCGACCTTCACGATGCCGCGCGCCGCGGCGAGTCGCAGCACGCCGGAATCGTCCAGCACCCAGACGCACGCCCCCTGCGCGCCCGTCTCCAGGGAGAGCGCCTCGGCGATGCGGTCCGCCAGGGGATCGAGGGCGAGCGTCGCGAACAGGCCCGCGGCGCGCTCGTAGAGCGAGAGCACGCCCATGAACTCGAGGTTCTCCGCCATGAGGCGCGCGTGCTCCTCGCGCACGCGCCGCTGCTGGAGCAGCGTCCCCACCGCCCGGAGCAGGGCCGATTTGTCGATGGGCTTGAGCAGGTAGTCGGTGGCGCCGAGCTTCATCGCGTCCACCGCAATGTGGACGTCGGCGACGCTCGTCACCACGACGACGTCCTGGTCCGGCAGCTTCGCCTTGACGCGTTGGACCAGCTCGCCGCCGTCCATGCCGGGCATGATGAGGTCGGTGAGGATCAGGTCGTAGCGCTGGGACTCGAGCCGGGCGAGGGCCTCCTCGCCGCCCCCGGCGGTCTCCACTTCGTAGCCTTCCTGGGCGAGGAGATCCTCCAGGAAGACCCGGAAGTAGAGCTGGTCGTCCACTGCGAGGATGCGGCCTCGGGCCAACTCCCCTCCCTTCGCGCCCGCGGAGGTGGCGGACGCCGTCGAACGTTCGGGTCTGCGTGGGGGGTCAGACCCAGCGGCTTCGGATCCCCGTCCGCCCTGGCTCATCGGCGGTTCGGCTTCGGACCTTCAGACCCTCGGGCTCGGCCGCAGGGGGGAGCGGCTCGGCGATCAGGGAGTGGGGGGTGGCCTCCACGATCTCCACCGCGAGGAGATCTCCAGGCTGTGCGTGGCCCGCGCCCACCGCGTTCACGACCCGGTGCCAGGGATCGCGGCCCTGGACCTGGCTTCCGCGGCGGCTCTCCCCCTCCACCAGGATCGCCGTCCGCGTGCCCACGCGCGCGCGGTGGGCCGCGAGGGTGAGATCGCGGAGCAACCCCTGGAGCGCCTCGAGGCGCGCCTGGGCCACGTCCGCCGGGACCGGGTCGGCGAGCTCGGCCGCCCGCGTCCCGGGGCGCGGGGAGTACTTGAACGAGAAGCCGTCCACGAAGCGCACCTCGCGCACGACAGCGAGCGTGGCCTCGAAGTCGGCGTCGCTCTCGCCGGGGAAGCCCACGATGAGATCGGTGGTGAGCGCCAGGTCGGGGCGCGCGGCGCGCAGCCGCTCCACCACGTCGAGGTAGCCCGCGGCGTCGTAGCGTCGCCGCATGGCCGCGAGCACCCGGTCCGACCCGCTCTGGAGCGGCAGGTGGACGTGGGGACAGAGCGACGCGAGCTCCGCGTGGGCCGCCACCAGATCGTCGTCGAAGAAGACCGGGTGCGGGCTCGTGTAGCGGATCCGCTCGATCCCGGGGATCCGCGCCAGACGGCGCAGCAGCGCGCCGAAGCCGACCGTCCCGGCCGCCTCCCCACGCCCGCGGCGCAGGTCGTGGCGGCCGTACGCGTTCACGGTCTGGCCGAGGAGCATGATCTCGCGCACAGCTCGCGCCGCGAGGGACTCGGCCTCGGCCACGATCGCGTCGGCGGGCCGGCTGATCTCGCGGCCGCGCGTCCTCGGGACGATGCAGAAGGTGCAGAAGAGGTCGCAGCCCTCCATCACCGTGAGATACGCCCGGCCCGGGGTCTCCCCCGCGTAGTCGGGATGGCGCTCCGGGAGGTCGAAGCGCTCGAGGGAGCTCGACTCCTCCACCCGCGCCCCACGCCTCCCCGCCCGGGCCGCGTCCACGAGGGTCGGGACGAGGCGCAGGTTGTGCGTTCCGAACACCACGTCCACGTGATCGAAGCGCCGCAGCAGCGCGTCGCCCTCCTGCTGCGCGACGCAGCCCCCCACGGCGAGGACGCGCTTCGGGCCAGCGGCCTTCCAGACGCGGAGCTGACCGAGGTCGCTGTACAGGCGGTGCTCCGCCTTCTCGCGGATCGAGCACGTGTTCACCACCAGGAGATCCGCCGCGTCGGGGCTCGGGGCGCTGCGCCAGCCGTCGTGATGCAGCAGGTTCGCGATCTTCTCGGAGTCGTGGGCGTTCATCTGACAGCCGAAGCTGCGGATGGCGAAGAGACGCGGAGCGTCCACGCGATCACCTCGAGCTCGCGGCGGGGGGGCGGCGCAACCGTATCCCAGCGGGCGGGCCGCAGTCAAACCCCGCGGGCCCCGCCGATGCGTGCGTTTTCGCTTGCACCAGAATTCATAACTATCTGAAAATCATGGTGATTTCAGAATCGTCCAGGCCCTGGAGAAAAGCCGTTTGACAACGCACGACTGGCCGGTGCATACTGCGTTCGTCGGCAGGCAATCGAGACCGAGAGGAGCCGAAAGAACGATTTACGGAGCGGCGGTGGATGAGACATTTCTGACCGAAATGTCCAACCTCTCACCCCCCATCATCTGTCCACCGCCCTCCGCCCTTCGAAACGCCCCGCCTCACGGCGGGGCGTTTCTGTTTTACTCCGCTCGCCTGCCAACTCTTGCGCGGCGAGCCTGCGGCTCGCCTTGGCTGCGCGGGCGTGCTTCGGGCTTCGGCGCGTGGCGGAGAGGATTCGGCGCTCGAGCTCCTCCCCATCCGGGCCCAACTCCGACCAGCACGCCCTTGCCCGGCTTCGCCGACGATTCTGCGTCGGCTGTGGTCGGAGGGCATGAGCCGGGGGAGGTCCGATGCTCAGGGTCTGGGGACGGAGCAACTCCATCAACGTCCAGAAGGTCATGTGGACGCTGGGGGAGCTCGGCCTCCCGCACGAGCGGATCGACGTCGGGGGCGAGCATGCCGGCCTCGACACGAGCGCGTACGGGGCCCTGAACCCGAACCGGCGGATCCCGACCCTCGAGGATGATCGCTTCGTCCTGTGGGAATCGAACGTGATCGTGCGGTACCTGGCCGCGAAGCATGGCGCGGGGAGCCTGTGGCCCACGGACCTCGAGGAGCGAGCCGTGGCAGACCAGTGGATGGATTGGCAGCAGACGACGCTGCTGCCCGACATGAGGACCCTGTTCTGGGGCCTGGTCCGGACCGCGCCCGAACGGAGAGACCTGGCCGCCATCGACGCGGCGGCAAAGAGCCTCGCCTCGATCTGGCAGCGGTTGGCCGAGCACCTGACCCACCGCTCCTTCGTCGTGGGCGAGCGCTTCACGATGGGCGACATCCCGGTGGGCGCGATGTACCACCGGTATCACGCCCTCGGCGTCGCGGAGCAGGAGCCGAAGAGCCTGGCGGTCTGGTACGAGCGGTTGGAGGAACGGCCCGCGTACCGGGCACACGTCATGCTGCCGCTCTCGTGAACGCGCCCGGCGGGCGGGCCGCATCGGGTCGAAGGGCGACGGCGGGCGCCGAGGTCACCCGGCTCGGCACTCGCTCTGCAACGACGAAGCGCGCTGCGCTGGATGTCGAGTCCAGAGAGGTGCGGCGCACTCACTCGAGGAATTCGATGGCTTCGATCGTGCGCTCGCGCACGGCGACGTCCCGGTGCTGGAGCAAGGGAGACAGTGCCGGAATGATCGTCGCGTCGCCTGCGAACTCGAGCGCGTCGAGAGCGGCCATCACCACCCGGGGGTCGGGATCGTCGAGAGCCCCGAGCAGGACGCTCACGGCGCCCACGGAATCCCCATCCGCGAGGGACTCGGCCGCGGCGGCGCGCACGTCGGGAGAGGGATCCACGGCAAGGAGGCGCTCGGCGACGGCGAGCCCCTCGACGTCGGGCTGCAGCCAGCGGGCGGCCTCCGCGCGCGTCGTGGCATCCGGGTCCTCCACCTGCGCCAGGATCTCGGCCTGGAGCTCTTCGAGCCGCGCGGCACGGCGCTCGACCTCCCCCGCCGTGATCACGCGGGGCTCTCGGTCGGCTTCGTCGCGGGGCGTCGGCGATCCCAGCGCCGCGGCGACGCGCTTCGCCGGGTCGTCGGCGGGCCGGCCGACGCGGACGCGGAGCAGGGCTCCGGCGCCTCCGTCCGGATCCGAGCCGAAGTCGAGCGAGTAGGGGATTCCCCGCAGCGCTTCGGCGAGGACTTCCTCGGTGCGGGCATCGCGAGCGCGCAGCGTGACCCGCGCGCGCTTCTCGAGCTGCGCGATCTCGAGCTCGAAGCCCGACTCACGCGCGAGCTCCTCGAGGACCGCGCGCACGGGCGCCCGGTTCGCGAGCGCGCTCACTCCGCGGGCGGATGCCCAGACGATCACCGAGCCCTCGGGAGGCGCTGGAAGCTGCGGAGGCTCGGCCTGCTTGGGAGAAGCGCTGGCGGGCGCCTCGGGTGAAGCGGGAACCGCTGGCCTCTCCGCGCCCGCGAGCGGTTGCTCGTCGGCCGGCCATTCACAGGCTGATCCGTGCAGGAGCAGGGAGATCAGGGCGACGCCGAGACCGCACGCCCCGGGCCGCGACACAATCCCGGTGCTCATCGACTCTCACCCGCGGCGAAACTCGGGAGGGGCGGGGTGTCGTGGACACCCCCGCCCCACCGAGGAGAACCGGCCGAGCCGGGGGCTACTTCTGATTCAGCTTGATCGCGACCGATCCCTCGCTCCCCGTCTGGTTCACCTTGATCTTGACGTCCTTGCGGGTCTGGAAGGCTGCGATGAAGCTGTTGACCTGATCCGCCGTGAAGTTCGCGAAGACGTTCGCGCCTTTGCAGTTCACGCTCACCTTGCCCTTGCCCGCCGCCGGATCCACGCTCGAGCTGACCTTGCACTTCTCCGTCGAAACGAGGCCCGTGTCGAGAGCCCGAGGAGAGGTGACCGGCAGGATGACAAACCCGATGTCGGTGAAACTGCTCTGCGCGACCTTCCCGTTCTTGTTGTTCGCGCTCGCACTCGTGGGCTCGTCGGTGTTGTAGACGATGGCGCACTGGTCACCTTGAGTGCCGATGCCGTTCACCTGGCCATCGACGCCGAACACCTTGCCATCGATCTCGACGATCGCCGTATTCGTCCCGGCGGGGGCCACGTCGTCCGTGAGGTCGAACTCGTCGTCGATGCGCTGTGCCGAGGCGCTCCCGGCGGCCAAAGCAACCCCTGCAGTCAGTGAGAAAGCCACAGCAAGCCTGATCGCACGCACTACGATTCTCCTTCGAAAGTAGATTCTCCCCCCCTGCCGGGCGAAGGTCTAGCGTGGGGGCGAAGCAGCGTCAACGGAGAGGAACCGCTCTCCGCGCGCCTGGTTGGCTCGCCTCGCTGCGATCGGATGACGGAACCTCCGCCCCCGACCCGGCGACTGGGGCGGAACTCCACCGGGCCACGGCTGGGGCTCCCCGCCGGCGTCTCCGCCGGCGGTTCCGCCCGCCCTGCCCCCGGCCGCCTCAGAGGATCAGCCGGTCCACCATCTTCGAGAGCTGGCGCAAATTGCGACACTCCTCGGCGACGTCGGTGTGGGGCAGGTACTTGTCCATCACGCTGTCGCCGAAGCCC
>DASRUS010000277.1:0-3977 GCA_035687825.1 Myxococcota bacterium
CGCGGCTGCGCGCCACCAGGACCCTGCGCGCCAGGTCGCGCGACGCCTCGCGCGTGACGCGGCGCGCGAGGAACTCGTGGCGCAGGTGGTCGTACGCGAGCGTGAGCACCGCCGCGCGGCGGCGCTCCGGGAGCGCCGCGACAGCCTCCGCCTCGGGGGCGAGCTCGCCGCGCGCGATGCCGAGCGTGAGCTCCTGCTCGTCCGCCGAGAGGTCGCGCGCCGCGTGGCGGAGCCGCGTCGCCGCGGACGGGCGCCAGCGCACGCCCGTGAAGAGGCCGCTCCGCCGCGCCGCTGCGCGCACCGAGTCGGCCGGGATCAGCCAGAGCGGCCGGCCCTCGATGAGCCCCAGGCCGGGGCGCCCCACCTCGAGCAGATCGAGGAGCTGGTAGGAGCAGTTCTCGGTGAAGAACCAGTAGTCGAAGCGGACCCCATCGAGCTCCCAGAGGTGTCGCAGCACGCGCAGGGTCTCCTCGCGGGAGAAGTCGAGCTCGTACTCCCAGAGGTCGCGGTTCTCCCAGTCGCCGTACTCCTTCACCTTCTGGTAGTAGGGAGCGATGGAGTAGTAGCCGGGATACCGCCCGAGGATCCCCTTCACGGCGAAGGTCGCGCCGCCCTCGCCCCCCGTGCTCGCCGAGAAGTTGATCGCCCAGGCGAGGAGATCCGCATCCGGACCCGCGCCCACCGCGTCCACGCGGAGCAGCGTGTGCCCGAACATGGAGGCCGGATTGTTCATGAAGGCCTCGGGGAAGACGAGCGTCAGCGAGCGCGGGTCGAAGTGCGCGAGCCACTCGTTGAAGCGCGAGCAGTCTCCGGCGCCCCCCGCCGCGGGGCCGAGGCCGAGCGCCTCGGCGAGCCAGCGGCGCCGCTCGACGAAGCGGCAGCGCAGGGCATCGGAGTCGGCGGGCGTGTCGCCCTCGGGCCCGAGGAGCGCGCGCACGGAGGCCTCGAGCTCCGCCTCGGGATCGTGGGCGCCGCGGGGCGAGAGGAAGAAGCCGGGATCGTCGGCGAGGCTCGTGACGCCGCGCCCCACCCGGTCCGGGCGGTAGTGGAGGAGCGCCCGCCATTCGCGCCGCGCCGCGAGGCCGCGCTCGCGGGCCCGCGCCACGAGCTCGTCGCCCGGAGGTGTGGCCGCGAGTGCGCCGCCCGCGCCGGCCACGAGCACGCTCGCGGCGAGGGCGCGCACGGCGAAGCGCAGGAGGGTGTGGCCGAGGCGGGGCCGCGACCGGTGCGGCCCGGCCCCCGGCCTCGGCGACACGGTCAGATCCCGGCGTAGCCCGCGAGGCGCTCGTCCTGCGCCAGCAGGCCGCGCAGCGACGTCAGCATGGCCGCCGCCGTCACCTCCTCCTCCCCGGCGAAGATCTCCGGGAAGTGGACGCGGGTGAACTCGTTGAACGTGGCGCGGTCGGACGCCTGGACGTTCATGAGCTGGGCGAACGCGTCGAGCGTCTCGCCCTGGCCGTTCGCCATGTCTCGCGCCAGGTGATCGAGGTTGGCGCCGGCGAACATGTGGAGCCGCGCGTCCGCCGTGATCACGCCGGTCGAGTGGCAGCCGATCGTGTTGAACGTGATGCCGAACGTCTGGTTCCCGAAGGTCCCGTTCGTCGTGGCGCCGAGCACCTTGGGTGCGAGCCCCTTGTTGCCCTCCCACACCTGCGTGCCGAGACCACAGCCGATGTCGGGATCGGCGAACGCCGCTCCCGCGGGAACCACGAGCAGCAAGGCCAGAAGAATGATGCGCGTCATGAGCCTCCCTTTCCGACCCTCGAGGGGCCGCGCCGAGTGGATAGGGCCCACGGTCGGTGACTGTCAAGATGCTCCCCGGCGCCGGGGCGCCGGAGGACTCCCCGCGGACGAGCCGATCCGTGGATCGAGGGCTCCACACCGCGCCGGGGAGGAGTGGGGCGTCATACCTCATAGTACAGGTCGAGCTCGCGAGCGGCCGTGTCCCGCCGCGGGCAGGTCGGGCAGGGACTGGTGATGAGGTGGTAGGCGTGCCGGATGGCGAGCATGGTGCTCGTCTGGCGCACCGGCTGCTCCAGGAACATCCGCTCGCCGAGCCGATCGGCGAGGCCGCTCCTCTGGATCTTCTCGGCGAACTCGGGCCGCACGCCGCACAGGAGCACGTGGACGTCCCGCGCCTTCAGCCTCTCCAGGAAGCCGTCGAGCAGCGTCAGACCCACCGCGTCTGGGCTGCGCACGCGTTTCACCCGCAGCACGACGACCTGCGTCCCTTCTTCCACGCGCTCCTCGATCCGCGCGAAGTGCGCATCGAGGGCTGCGGTCGATCCGAAGAACATCTCGCCCTCCAGCCCGAAGACCAGGATCCGCGGGCAGGGCTGATCCTCGGGCAGCCGCTCGTGGATGGCCCCCCCGGGCGCCACCACGAACTCGGTGAGGAGCATCCGCCCCGCGCGGGGGACCGCCAGCAGGAACGACAGGAAGACGCCGATCAGCACGCAGAACTCGATCGAGATCGCGACGGCGGAGACCGCGGTCACTCCCACGATGGCCGCGTCGAACCGCGTGGCGCGCAGGTGGTAGAGGAGCGAGTGCCGATCCACCATCTTCCACGCGGACACCATCAGGATCCCCGCCAGGGCGGCGCGCGGCACGAAGCGGGCGTACGGGGCCAGGACCAGCACGATCAGCGCGACCGCCAGCGCCGACACCACGCCCGACCACTGGGTGGACGCTCCGGCCTGCTGGTTGATCGCCGAACGCGTGAGCGACCCCGAGCCGGGCATGCAGTGGAAGAAGCTGCCGGCGAAGTTCGCGAGGCCCTCGCTCAGACACAGCTGGTTCATGTCCACCTTCTGCCGGGTCTGCGCCGCGATGGCCTTCGCCATGGCCACCGCCTCCAGCAGGCCCAGCACCGCGATCGCGAGCGCGCCGGTGGAGAGGTCACGCATCCTGGCGGCGTCGAGGCCGGGCAACGCGAAGGAGGGGAGCTTCGCCGGGATCTCGCCGATCACCGCGACGCCGCGCCCGTCGAGCCCGAGCGCCGCCACCGACCCCGCCATGACGCCCACGACGACCAGGAGCTCGGGCAGCAGGCGCCAGCCGTTCCGCGCCTTCAGCCAGCGCAGCGCGAGAACCAGCGCGATGGTCCCGAGCCCCACGGCGGCCGTCTCCGCGTGCACCGCTCCACCCTCGGTCAGGGTGAGCCAGAAGCGGACCAGGAAGTGGTCGTGGACGCCGCCCATGGCGCGGAGGCCCAGCAGGTTCTTGAGCTGATCGAGCACGAGCAGGCTGCCCGCACCCGCCGTGAAGCCGACGATGACCGAGTGGGAGATGTACCGCGTCAGGTCCCCCAGCCGCAGCACCGTGATGCCGAGCTGGATCAAGCCGACCATGAAGGCCAGCAGGATCGCGGCGCCGATCCTCGCGTCCGCCCCGTCGACGACCGCGATCACGCTCAGCACGGCGATCGAGATCGCGTTGGTAGGGCCGTTGATCAGCTGCTTCGACGAGGAGAACACGGCCCCGACCGCCGTCATGACGATCGCCGTGTAGAGGCCGTACTCCGCGGGGAGACCAGCGACCATCGCGTAGGCCATGGCCTGGGGCACCGCGACCGCGGCCACGGTCAGGCCCGCGAGGGCATCCGCGCGTGCGTCCGAAGCACCGTAGCTGCGGAGGGAATCGAAGGCGGGAACGACGCTCAGCGCCGATCGCGCGAGCGGGGGGCGTGCGGAGGTCAAGGGACGAGCACCACCCGCCCGAACGCCGCGCGGCTCTCGATGTACGCGTGCGCGGCGGCCGCCTCGGCGAGGGGGTAGCTGCGGTCCACCACGACCCGGAGCTCGCCCCGGGCGAGATCGCGGAGGATCGCGTCCAGCATCGCGCGCACCCGCGCCGGCTGGAACAGGGCCTCGGCGCCGAGGAAGACCCCGGTGAGCGAGCGATTGCCCGCCGAGAGTGGGGCCGGATCCACGCGCAGATCGCCCCGGCTCGCGTTGCCCACGGTGATGGCGCGC
>DASRUS010000278.1:0-2351 GCA_035687825.1 Myxococcota bacterium
CCTCGTAGAGGATCTGCTCGTACACGCGGCTAGCCCCCGATCCGCAGGAGCGCGATGCGCGCGTCGAGGGCGGGGTGGGTGGAGAAGAGCCGCGCGAACGCGCTGCGCTCGCCCCCGGCGATCCCGAAGGCCGCCATCGACTGCGGCAGGGGCGGCTGCGTGGACGCGGCCTTGAGCTTTTCCAGCGCCCCGATCATCTTCTCGCGACCCGCCAGGCGCGCCCCGCCCGCGTCCGCGCGGAACTCGCGCCGGCGGGAGAACCAGAAGACGATCAGGCTCGCGAGGATCGCGAGCAGGATCTCCGCGACGATGGTGGTGAGCCAGTAGCCGAGCCCGAGGCCCCGCTCGTTGCGCAGCACCACGCGGTCCACGAAGAAGCCGACCGCGCGAGCCAGGAAGATCACGAACGTGTTCACCACGCCCTGGATGAGGGCGAGCGTCACCATGTCGCCGTTGGCCACGTGGCTCACCTCGTGGCCGAGCACGGCCTCCACCTCGTCCCGGTTCATGTTCTGGAGCAGACCCGTGGAGACCGCCACCAGGGCGTGGTCGCGCCGCGCGCCGGTGGCGAAGGCGTTCGGCGCCGGCGATTCGAAGACCGCCAGCTGCGGCATGCCGATGCCCGCGGCCTGGGCCTGGTGGCGCACCGTCTCCACCAGCCACTGCTCCGCGGATCCCCGCGGCTCGGTGATCACGCGTGCTCCCGTGAGCCGCATGGCGCTCCACTTGGAGATCGCGAGGGACAGGAACGAGCCACCCATGCCGAAGACGGCGGCGAAGATCAGGAGGGAGCGGTAGTCGAGCCCGACCCCCCGCTCGTCCAGGATGCGCTCCACGCCGAGCAGCCGGAGGGTGATGCTGAGGACCACGAGGATGGCCAGGTTGGTGGCCAAAAAAAGGGCAACGCGCTTCATCGCTCCTCCCTTGGTGTCGAGCCCGGGAAGCATAGCCGCCCCCTGGGCTTCGGCATTCCGGCTCAGAAGAGCTCCGGCGCGATCTCCGGCGCCGGGCGCGCGCACTCCGGATCGTCGTGGCGGGGATCGTTCACGCGCAGGCCCACCGGGTGGAGCTCGAGCGCGTCGGGGACGTTCGCGGCGAGGAGCGCGCGCAGCCGCACGGGATCCAGGAGCCCGGGGTCGAGCCAGGCGGCCCACGCCTCGCGCGGCAGGATCACCGGCATGCGATCGTGCAGGCGCGCGATCGTCTCGTTCGCGCGCGTGGTGAGGAGCGTGCACGAGTCCACGCGCTCGCCCTCCCCGCCCTCCCAGCGCTCGTAGAGGCCCGCGATGGCGAAGAGCGCGCCCCCCACCGGCTGCACGCGGTACGGCTGCCGGAAGCGCTGGCCGCGCGTCTGCCACTCGTAGAAGCCGTCGGCCGGCACCAGGCAGCGCCGCTCGCGGAACGCGCGGCGGAAGGCCGGCCGCTCCGCCACGGTCTCCTCGCGCGCGTTCACGAGCCGCGCGCCGCCGCTCGCGTCCTTCGACCAGGGCGGCACCAGACCCCAGCGGCACAGCTCGAGCGCGCGCTCGCCAGAGGTGTGGCGCACGCGCACAATCGCCACGGGCTGGCCCGGCGCCACGTTCCAGCGCGGCGCGAGCTCCGGCACCTCCGCGAGGCCGAAGTGCTCGGCCACGACGCGCGCGGGCGTGGAGAGGCTGATGCGTCCGCACATGGGAGGTTCCGGTCCGGGCGAACCGGGCCGGCGCACCTGCCGCGTGCCTCGCCCGTCCCGCCCGCGCTAGAGTAGCCGGCGGAGTGAGAGGCATGCGAATCACGATCACCTACTGCGTGCGCTGAAACTACCTCCCCGAGGCCGCCAGGCTGGCGGCCCGCATCCGCGAGGCGAAGGGGATCGAGGCCGAGCTCGTGCGCGGCGGAAGCGGCGTCTTCGACGTCACCGTGGACGGACGCCGCATCTTCTCCAAGCACGAGGCGGGGCGCTTCCCGGATCCCGAGGAGATCGTGCGTGCGCTCGGCTGAGGGCGGGTCCCCCGCCGGGCGGGGCTGCAGAGTTCCACGGCAGGGGAAGCGCGCTCCACTCCGCGCCCGCCGGCGACCCGGGCAGGTCGCACGCAGCCGATGCCGCCATCTGCGCGCGCTCCCGGGCGAAGCGGCCCGCCCCGTCGCGAGCGCCGCGCGCACGCACGGATCTTGCAAGCTCTTCCGTGCGGAGCTCCGTCCCGAGGTGGTTCATGCGGCTGCCGTGGCTTGCCCTGCGCTCGATCTTCGCCCTCGCGCTCTGCCCCGCCCTCGTCGCCTGCTTTGCGATCTCGCACGTGAATCGCGACAACGACCATCGCCCCGACACGACGACCGGCGTCGCGGCGACGATCCTGTACCCGGGCCAGACC
>DASRUS010000279.1:0-8343 GCA_035687825.1 Myxococcota bacterium
GAGCCGGCGCTCGACCTTGGACGGCGATCACCTGCGCTACGGGTTCACGCTGGACACGCGGCGCGCCGAGCGCGAGCTCGGCTTCGCGCCGGCGTACCGCATCGGCCTCGAGCGCGCGGGCGACGGCGTGCTGCGCCTGGAGACGTCCCCCGCCTGAGCGCCGACCCCCTCGGCCTCGGGCTCCGCCACCCGGAACGAGAACTGTTCAGGCCGGAGAGGTCTCCAGGCGCAGCACGCCGTCGCCCGCGCGTTCGAGGCCGATGCGGTACGCCGGCGCGAAGCCGAGCTCGCGCTCGGCGCGCCGCGTGTCCAGCGTGAACCCGTAGCGCAGGTGATCGCCGTCCAAGGTCGAGCGCCGGCTCTCGCGGCGCAGCCAGCGCAGCCCCGACGACACCACCGAGAGCGCGGGCCCCGGGAGCGGCAGCGCCGGCCGGCCGGTCCAGCGGCCCAGCACCGAGAGGGGGAGCGCCTCGTTGCCCGCCACGTTGTAGATGCCCGCGCCGCGGGAGTGCACGGCGGCGCGCGCCGCGCGCGCCACGTCCTTGTCGCACACGAGCGGGCAGAGGGGATCGAAGCCCGCCGGGCGCAGGCGCAGGCCGGCGCGGCCCGCGAGCGTCGGATTCAGGTACACGTAGCCGCCCGAGGCGACCACCGTGGGCACGCGCAGCAGGACCACGCGCAGCCGGTCGCTCCCCACCTCGCCGTGGAAGATCATGTCGCAGTCGATCCAGCTCCGGATCTCCGGCGGCACCTCGGGGTCGAGGTCGAGGGCGCTGTCCTCGTGCAGGCGGTTCGCGTTGCCCGGCTCCAGGCGGTACACGTAGGCGCTCCCCACCGCGACCAGCGTCCGGACCGGGCGGGCCTCGAGGGCGTGCTGCAGGACGAAGCGGGCCTCCGCGGTGCGCGCCGGCAGCCCCGACACCACGGGCGCGTCCTCGTCGGAGGAGGGCCCGTGCTGGGGGACGTGCACCACCGTGTCGATCTCCGCGGCGCGGAAGCGCGTCGAGTGGAAGAGATCCGACACCGCGCGGTGTTTGGCGAGGTCGGTCCGGGCGTAGAGCAGCCGCGGCGGCGTCTCGGTCAGGAAGCGGTCGAAGGCGCGCGGCGAGGGCCCCGCCCCCACGGCGAACAGCGTCGCCACGTCCGGATCGTGCATCAGCACCTTCACGACGCGCCGCCCGAGCGGCTCGTCGGCGTGGGTGACGAGCACGTTCGCCATCAGCGGCTCTTGTCCACCAGCTTCTGGACCGTGCGGCGCACCTGGCGCGCCAGGTACTGCACGAGGCGCGCGTCCTCGGCGGCGTCGGGCCCGAAGCGCTCGTGGAAGGCGAGGGGCTCGCCGTACACGATCCGGTAGCGCACGGGATAGGGCAGCAGGCCCAGGGGCCCGAGCCACGGGAAGGTGGGGGTGATGGGAACGGTGGGGAGCCCGAGGCGGCGGGCCAGGGGCTTCACGTCGTAGAGGATCGGCGCCTGATCGTCGCTGCCGATGAAGGCCACGGGCACGATCGGCGCGCCCGCGCGCAGCGCGTGCTCGACGAAGCCCACGTGGAAAGGCTGGAGCCGGTAGCGCTGGGTGATGGTCTTGCGGATCCCCTCCACGCCCTCCGGGAAGACGAGCACGAGCTGCCCTTCGTCGAGGAGGTCGGCGAAGTTCTCCCGCGTGCCGATCACCTGCCCCACGCGCGAGTAGAAGACGTTCACGAACGGCAGCGTCCCCGCCCACTTCTCCACGATGGAGCGCACGAGCCGCGGCGGATCCGTGTGCAGCAGGACGTCCACGACGCACATGGCGCCGTCGAACGGCAGCAGCCCCCCGTGGTTGCCCACCAGGATCGCGGGGCCCTCCGCGGGGATGTTCTCGTGGTTCTGGCTCTGGACGCGGAACCAGCCGCGGTAGAGCGCGTAGAAGAACGGGAAGGCGCGCCGGGTCGCCTCGGGCGAGAAGCCGAAGCGGTCGTAGGCGGCGTCGGGCTCCACCTGCTGGGCGAGGGCGGCGAGGCGGCGCTGCTCGTCTTCGCCGAGCACGCGCTCGATCCAGCCGCCGCGCTCGGGCAGCTCGACCTCGGAGAGCCGGGGCGGCCGCGGGCGCCGCGTGCGGGAAGGCAGCGGCGCCGAGGGCCGCAGGTGCGGTACGGCGCCGAAGGGGGCCACGGCGTGGCGCGCCGCCTCGCCGAGCGCCTCGAGGCGGTCGAGCAGGGGATCGGAGTCCATCGCGTTCTCGAAGGGATCGCGCGCGAGGAGCCGCTTCTTCGAGACCGGCGGCGCTCCGTCGTCCGCGACCGGCCAGAGGGGGTCGTGGGGCGTCGTCGTCACGGGGCGCCTCCTGCGTCGGGCCTGCGGGCCTCGAGCTCTTCGGCGAGGGCGGCCATGGCCTTCGCGCCGCCGCTCCCCGGGGCGTGCTCGAAGATCGAGACGCCGCGCGCCTGCGCCTCGTCGATCTTCACGTGGTAGCCCACCACGGTGTGGGCGAGCTCCTTGGGGAACCGGCTCTTGAGCTTCTCCAGCACCTCCTGCGCCAGACGCGTGCGGCGGTAGAAGGTGGGGATCACCATCGTGACGCGCAGGCCGCGGTTCCCGTAGCGGGAGCGCACCATGTCGATGGTGCGCGAGAGCTCCGCGCAGCCGTCGAGGGCGAGGAAGGTGAGGGGCACGGGGATCACGATCTCCGTCGCCGCGCGCAGCACGTTGAGCGTGAGCGGGCCGAAGGAGGGCGGCGCGTCCATCAGGATGAAGTCGTAGTCGCTCGCGCCCTCGGCGCGCTCGAGGGCGCGCACCAGCCGCCCCGTCGGATCGTCGCCGGGGTTGGCGGAGAGCGGGAAGAGGCCGAGCCCCTTGTTCGCCGGCACCACGTCGAAGTGCGGGATGCGCGTGCGCACCAGGGGGAGCCCCGAGGCGCCCTCGCCCGCGCGGCCCGCGACCGGCGCGGCGCCGCGGTCGAGCGCGGCGTCGTCGAGGATCACGTCGAGCAGGAGGTCGATCGCCGAGCGGCGCGCGTGGTGCACGTCGATCCCGAGCACCTTGCCGAGCTGGCCCTGCGGATCGAGGTCCAGTCCGAGCACCCGCCGGCCGCGCTTCAGCGCGAGGTAGGCGCCGAGATTGGCGACGAGCGTCGTCTTGGCGCTCCCGCCCTTCTCGTTCACGAATGCGATGCGTCTGGTGATGAGACCACCCCCCGATGGTCGAGGCTCGGCTCTCGGTCCCCTGGCAGCAAGGGGAGCTCAGCGGAGGACGGACGCGAAGGCAACGGGGGGAGACCGAGAACCAACCGCTCGACCCGTATGTACGCCCGTGGGATCCCGTTTGTCAACGGGAAAGCGGTCGCGGGGCGCGATTCTCCTGGAGGAATCCTGACGCCGGGTGCGAGCTTCGTGACGCAGCGCACGCCAAACGGCGGTTGGCTCCGGCAGCGCGGTTCAGCTCTTCGCTGCCTTCAACGCCTTGGTCAGCGCCGGCACGATCTCGAACAGATCGCCGACCACGCCGAGGTTCGCCACCTCGAAGATCGGGGCGTCCGCGTCCTTGTTGATGGCGACGATGAAGTTCGAGTTCTTCATTCCGACGAGGTGCTGGATCGCGCCCGAGATCCCACAAGCGATGTAGAGCTTCGGGGTTACGGTCTGTCCCGAAGAACCCACTTGATAGGAGTGCGGCAGCCAGCCGGCGTCCACCACGGGGCGCGACGCGCCCATCGCACCCCCGAGGGCGTCGGCGAGCGGCTGGATCACCTCCGCGAACTTCTCCGGAGCCCCGACGCCGCGCCCGCCGGACACGATGACGTCGGCTTTCGTGAGATCGACCCCGGTCTTCGGGGCCTGCTTCGTCTCCACGAACTTCGCGCGGAGCTCGGCCTCCGAGAGCGACACCTCGAGGGGCACGACCTTCCCGTCCGCGGCCCCCGCGAAGGGCGCCGTGGCCCCGGGCTGGAAGGTGGCCACCACGGGGGTCGCCTGCGCCACCAGCTCGGCGTCGAGCTTGCCGTTGAACACGCGGCGCTTGAAGCGCAGCGCGCCGCCCTCCGCGGCGGCGTCGAAGCAGTCGCTCACGAAGGCGGCGTCGAGGTGCACGGCGATGCGCGGCGCGAGGTCCCAGCCCACCGGGGTATTCGAGAAGAGGACGACGTCGGGCTTCTCCCGCTCCAACGCGGCGCGCACGACCTTCTCGAAGGCCTCGACGTTGTACTGCCCCAGGAGCGCGTGGTCCGCGGCGTAGACGCTGCCGCCGCCCTTCTTGGCGAGCTCTTCTGCGGCCGAGCCGACGCCGCTCCCGGGGACGAGGCTCGCCACCGGACGACCGCTCGCGCCCGCGATCTTGCGGGCGAAGCTCACCAGCTCGAAGCTCGCCTCGCGGAGCTTCCCGCCCTGGATCTCGGCTACGAGGAGAATGGAGCCCATCGCGACGATCCTTTCCGTTAGAGGAGACCGAGCTCCTTGATCTTGGCCACGAGCTGCCCCACCACCTCCTGGGTCGAGCCCTGGAGGATCTGCGCACCCTCGCCCTTGGGCGGGTGGTAGATCTTCTGGATCCTGATCTTCGCGGCGCCCGGGCCCACGCGGCCGGCGAGCCCGAGGTCCGCGGCGGTCTTCGTGTCGATGGGCTTCCTCTTCGCGGCCATGATGCCCTTGAGCGACGCGTAGCGGACCTGGTTGATGCCCGTCTGGACCGTGACCACGCAGGGGAGCTGGAGCTCCACCACCTCGAGGGCGCCGCCCTCGAGCTCGCGCTCCACGCGGACCCCGCCGTTCGCGAGCTCGAGCTTCATGGCCGCGCTCGTGTGCGGGACGTCGAGGAGCGCCGCGAGCATGGGTCCCACGGCGGCGAAGTTCCCGTCGTCGGCCATGAGGCCCATCAGCACGAGGTCGGGGCTCTCGGCCTTCGCGATCGCGGCCAAGAGCCTCGCGATGCCGAGGGCGTCGGAGCCCTCCACCTCGGGATCCTTCACGTGCACGGCGCGGTCCGCGCCCATGCCGAGCGCGGTGCGCAGGGACTGGGTCACGCGCTCGGGCCCGCAGGAGGCGACCACCACCTCGGCCTGGGTCGCGTCCTTGATGCGCAGCGCCTCCTCGAGGGCGTACTGGTCGTAGCTGTTGATCTCGAACTTCAGGTTGTCCTGCTGGATCCAGGTGCCGTCGGGCGCGACGTCGAGCCGCGCGTCCTGGTGCGGGACCTGCTTCAAGCAGACCATGATCTTCATGGGGTGGGGGCCTCCGGGCTCGGCGCCCCGGAGTCGGACGAGGTCCGGGGGGCGGAGAGCGCGAACCCTACCCGACAGGGGAGGCGATTTCAACCCGGCGCCGAGTGCAAATGTGACTCGGATTCGCGGACTTAGGTGCGCAGCCCGAGCCCGTCGCGGAGATCCCGTCGCTTCAGACTCCGACGAACGAGAGGAACTGCTCGAGGCTCGCGGCGCGCAGATACGGGTTGCGCCGCTTCTGCTCTCCCAGGCTGGAGGACGGCTCGGGGGAGTAGAGATGGCCGGGGTAGAGGACCGTGTCGTCGGGAAGCTTCGCGAGGACGCCCGTGAGGCTCCGGTACATGTCCTCGGGGCTCGCCCCCGGGAGATCCACGCGACCGCAGCTGCCGAGGAAGAGGGTGTCGCCGGAGACGAGGAGGCCGGGCCGCCCCGCCTCCTCCACGAGGAAGCACTGCGATCCCGGCGTGTGTCCGGGCGTGTGGAGCAGGCGCACGCGCACCGAGCCGAGGCAGAGCGCGTCGCCTCCCGCGTGGCGCACGAGGTCGCTCTCCGCCGCGCCCGTCACGCGGCGCGTGCCCTCGGCCTCGCGCTCGTTCACGTGCAGGGGCACGGGCTGGCGCTCGAGGAGACGCGCCACGCCTTCGATGCGGTGGCCAAAAACCTGGCCGCCCACGTGGTCGGGGTGGTAGTGCGTGACGAGCGCGCCGACGACCCGCATGCCGTCCGCCTCGGCGCGGTCGAGGAGCGCGTCCACCTCCCAGGCGGGATCCACGACGAGGCAGTCGCGGGTCGCGCGGCTCCCCACGAGGTAGGCCAGGTTCGCCATCTCGCCCACGGGAAGCTGGTGGAAGTAGAGGTCGCTCTCGCGTTGCATGACGCTCGCCTCCGGGCCGGGCGCGCTGCGCGCGGACGCCGCGGAGGCCGAGGGTACACGACCCGCGCGCTACAGCGTCGCCTGATCCTCGAGGACGCGCGTCACCACGCGCTGGAAGCCGGGGTGGCGCAGCAGGCCGAACACCTCGCCGCGCTCGAGCAGGCGCACGATCTCGGGATCCTCGGCCAGGCGATGAAGCTCGGGATCCTCGTGCAGACGGCGGAGCCGCGGCCCCACGGACTCGAGCACCGTCTTCGCTTCGCGGCGGAAGCCGGCCGGGCTCGCGGCCCCGGCCTCGTCGAGGAGCCCGAGCGCGGCGAGGCGCGCGCGCAGACGCTCGTCGTGGGCGAGCTGCACGAAGGCGAGACGGTTCAGGGCGCGGTCCACGTCGCCGGCCTCGACGAGCGTCCAGAAGACGCCGTCGTTCGCGAGCTCGTCGAGCTGCGGGTGCTCGAGCACCGACTGGAGCTCGGGAAGCGTCTGCGCCGGGCGCGCGAGCAGGCGCGCCGCCGCGCGCGCACCCGCGTGCTCGCCGCCGAGCGCGGCCCGGGCGCCCGCCTCCACCGCGCCCTGGGAGAGCGCACCGACGCGGGAGCCCTCGGCGAAGGAGGGTCGCGCCGCGTGCTCGACCCGGCCGAGCGCGTCCACCCATTGGGCGAGCCAGCCGAGGAGCAGCACCACGAGAGCGCCGCGCACCGCGCCGAACCCCGCGCCGCCCAGGCGATCGAGGGAGCTGCGGGGTGCGTCGCGCCGCCGCGCCGTCTCGCGGCGTCGCAGGGCCGCTCCCGCCAACGTGACGGCGAGGAAGACCGCGGCGAAACTCGCCGAGCCCGCGACCACGGGGGCAGCGAACCTCGGCAGGCCGAAGCTGGCGGCGAAGCCCGGCCCAAGGTTGGTCGCGGCGAGGATCCCCGCCGCGTAGGCCGCACCGAGGGCGACCAGGGCGAGCGCCCCCGCGAGGGCCCCGCGCGCGGCACCGAGAGCGACGAAGAGTCCGAGCAGGGCGAGACCGACGAAGTCGAGCGTCATGCGGGCCGTATCGGCGTCCCCGGCGCGGCGCTTCAGCGATCGCCCGCCCGGCTCCGGGCCCGACCCAGGCGCAGGTTGCGGCAGGATCAACCCTCGCCGAGGACCTCGGCCACCGCCACTTCCCGGGCCTCCGCCGCGCTCCGCCCCGCCGCGAGGGCCACGGCGAGGGTCGCGCGCGCCGCCGCCGCGTCCTGCGCGGGGCTCCGCCCCTCGAGGATCGCGTCCACGAAGTCGATCCCGCCCAGCCGGAACGACTCGGCCCAGTCGGTCGCCAGGTCGTGGAACGCGCGCGTCTCGCCGTCGCGGTAGAGCACGAGTGCCGGCTCGTCGAGGAGCTGTCCCGTGCAGCGGTTCACCCAGAGGATTCCCTCGCTCCCGTGGATCTCCAGGCGGTCGTCGCTCACGTAGTATCTGGAGCGCACGCGCAGGGCGAGCGAGGCGATCACCTCCCAGGACCCGTAGCGGGCGGGCTGTCCCGCGTACTGCCACGAGACGAGCGCGGGGCCGTCGATGCGCGCCCGCTCGCCGAGGGGGGTCCAGTGGATGAACGCGTGCACGCGCTCGATCGGCGCGGGCACGAACCACTGGCCCATGTGGAAGCAGTGGTAGCCGTGGTCGAAGGTGGTGGCGCCGCCGCCGCAGGTCTCGGGGTCGAGGCGCCAGGCCTGGCTCTCGGGGCCCACCGTCCAGCCGTCCCCGAGGCGCCCGGCGGCGGTCTTCACGCGCACCGAGAGGGGTGTGCCGAGGGCGCCCGCGTCCACGAGCTCCTTCGCCTTCCGGTGCGGCGGGTAGTGCATGAAGTTCTCGAAGACGCGCAGCACCCGGCCGGAGCGCCGGGCCGCCGCCGCCACACGATCGAGCTCCTCCAGCGTGCGCGTGGGGGGCTTTTGGAGCGAGACGTGCTTGCCCGCCTCCAGGGCCGCGACGGCGTGCTCGGCGTGGAGGTGATGCGGCGTCAGGATCTCCACCGCGTCGAGCTCGGCGAGCGTGCGGGTGGGGGGCTTCTGGAGCGAGACGTGCTTGCCCGCCTGGAGCGCCGCGATCGCGTGCGCCGCGTGCAGCTGGTGCGGCGTCAGGATGTCGACGGCGTCCACCTCCGGGTCCGCGAAGAGCTCGGCCGCCTCCGCATGCACGCGCCGCGCGCCCCAGGCCTCCGCGCGCGCCTTCGCGCGCGCCGGGTCCACGTCGCACACGGCGACGATCTCGGCCCTCGGGTGCTCGAGGTATCCCAGGCACTGGAGGTCCG
>DASRUS010000280.1:0-2313 GCA_035687825.1 Myxococcota bacterium
ACGGCACGCCGTCACGGCGCCGGCCGCGCAACCGCTTCCGCCAGGCCGCGCCGCTCTCGCGCCTCCAGCGGCTCCACTGGAACGCGGAGATCCTCGGTGGGTCGGCTGCCGGCCTGCCCCCGCACCTCGTGGAGCAGCGCGACGGCCGGCTTCGCGGTCTGCGCGAGATCTACCGGGAGGGGCTGCGCATCCTGGACGACGAGGCCGGGTTGCGGACGGGGCTGCGCTTCGCGGAGCTCGTTGCCGCCGAGCGCTCAGACCTGCTCTTGGCCCTCGACCGCTCGGGTGCATTCCCGCTGGAGCCCGTGCACGGCGGTCGCTTCCTCGACCTCGCGATCCGGCACGTCCTCGAGGGCTGCTTCGCTCCGCCGGAGTACGGCGGCAACCGCGACGGCCGCGGCTGGGCCCTGCTCGGCATCGAAGGCGACAGCCAGCCGCTCGGCCATTCGATCTTCTCGCGCGCGACGCAGAGCTACCACGAGCGGCCCGACCACCCCGTCTCCACCGCGAACCCCGACGAGCTCGCACCCGACGGGAGCCTCGTGCCGCGTCCGCTCGGCGCCGATGGCGCCGCGATCCAGCAGTCCATCTCCGAGCTGACCGGGATCCTCGAGATCGTGCCGGGAGCGTGCCAGTAGTGTCGCCGGTGAAGGGCGGCGCCCCGAGCCCGGCGCGCGGCGGCGAGGCGCGCGACGTGCTCGGCAACCGCCGCCTCGCGCGCTTCGACGTCTGCATCGTCGGAAGCGGCGCGGGGGGCGGCACCGCCGCGTACGTGCTCACCCGCGCCGGAAAGAACGTCCTCGTGCTCGAGGCGGGTCACAACCCGTTCCCCGGCCTCGACGAGCCCGGTCCGCTCCCGGGGCCGCGACACAGCAACGACGAGCTCAAGTACGCGGTGCGGGGCTGGCTCGACCCCTCCGGCCTCCTCGAGCCGCGCACGTTCCGGCGCAGCGAGGCCGACGCGGCGGTGATCCACGACGACGTGAACGTGCTGCCCAAGGCGGTGGGTGGCGCGTTCCAGCACGCGGACTGCAAGACGCCGCGCCTCAACGCCGTGGACTTCGAGCTGCGCTCGCGCGTGGAGGAAGCGATCGGCCGCACCCCGAGCCTCGCCGTGCCGGGCTTCGGCGCGGATGCCGAGAGCGCGAACTTCGCGGACTGGCCCTTCGGCTACGCCGACCTCGAGCCCTACTACTGCGAGGCCGAGGCGCTCTACGGCGTGCAGGGGGCCGACGACGATCCCTTCGCCTCGCCGCGCAGCCGCCCCTACCCCATGCCGCCCGGGGTCCCCATGTACGGCGGTCTCCTCCTCGCCGAAGGCGCGCGGCTCACGACGTTTTTCGGTGAGCCGCTTCACCCGCACACCTATCCCGCCTCCATCAACTCGCGCTTCTTCGACGGGCGCCCCCCGTGCGTGGACTGCGGCTTCTGCTCGGGCTTCGGCTGCCCGAGCCATGCGAAGGGCTCCCCCGCGGTGACGGCGCTGCGCCGCGCGCTCCTCTCCGGGCGCTGCCAGCTCCGCTTCCACGCCCAGGCCGTGCGCCTCGTGAACGACGGCGGCCACGTGAGCGCGGTCGAGTACCGCGACGGCGCGGGGCGCCTGCGCAGCGCGACCGCCGATGCCTTCGTGCTCGCGGCGAGCCCCATCGAGTCGGCGCGCCTGTGCCTCCTCTCCCCCACCCCTGGCGGCGGCGCCCTCGGCAATCGCAGCGATCAGGTGGGACGCAACCTCATGTTTCACCTCCAGACGATCGTGAGCGGCTTCATGCCCCAGCGCGTGCACGGCCAGCGCGGGCGCGCCGTGACCCACGGGCTCACGGACTTCCGTGGCGTCGAGCCCGGCGGCGACGGCCTGCGCGTCTTCGACGTCGACGGGGGCAAGCGGCTCGCGCTCGGCGGCATCGTCGAGTTCGGGTCGTCCCAGGGGCTCTCCATCACCGAGGACGGCTTCGTGATGGCCTTCGACCTGCCGCGCGGCCGCGGCCGGCGCTTCGGCCTGGGTCTCAAGAACGCCCTGCGCGACGCGCCCCTGACGCAGCACCTGGTCGCCCTCATCATGCAGGCCGAGGACGCCCCGCAGCTCTCGAACCGCGTGGACCTCGACCCCGACGTGCGCGACGTCTTCGGCCTGCCGGTGCCGCGCGTGACCTACGCCCCCCACCCATTCGAGCTCGAGGCCCGGCGCTTCTACATCCCGACGATGAAGGAGGTGCTGCGCAACGCGGGGGCGCAGCGCGTCTTCCTCGCGCCGTGCGAGGTGCTCCTGAGCGAGCCTCCCACCTCGCGACACATCCTGGGGACGCTGCGCATGGG
>DASRUS010000281.1:0-7638 GCA_035687825.1 Myxococcota bacterium
CATCTCCTCGAAGGAGACGCGCGCGAGCTTGCGCGCCGCGGGGACGAGGTTCGGGTCCGCGGTGAAGACGCCGTCCACGTCGGTGTAGATCTCGCAGACGTCGGCGCGCAGCGCCGCGGCCACCGCCACCGCCGAGGTGTCCGAGCCACCGCGCCCGAGGGTCGTCACGTTGCCCGTCTCGTCCACGCCCTGGAAGCCCGCCAGCACCGCCACGGCGCCCGAGTCGAGCACGCGGCGGATGCGTTCTGCCTCGATGTGCTCGATGCGCGCGCGCGTGTGGGCGGTGTCGGTGCGCATGCCCATCTGCGCCCCGGAGAGCGAGCGCGCGGGCTGCCCCAGCTTGTGGAGCGCCATGGCCAGGAGGGCCGTCGTCTTCTGCTCGCCCGTGGCGACGAGCGCGTCGTACTCGCGGGGATCCGGCGCCTCGCCCGCCACGTCGCGGGCGAGGCGGATCAGCGCGTCCGTCTCGCCGGCCATGGCGGAGACGATCACGGCCACCTGGTGGCCCGCGCGCACCGTCTCCGCCACGCGCTCGGCCACGGCGCGGATCAGATCGGGGCTGCCGACGCTGGTACCCCCAAACTTCTGGACGACGAGGCTCACGGCGCCGCCTCGGGGCTCTCGGCGCGCAGCATGCGCGCGAGCGTGGCGCGCGAGCGCGGTCCGCGCGGCGTGATCTCGATGCGGCGCTCGTCGCAGCCCGGTCCGGGCGCCGGGGCGGGAGCGCCGCGCCCGGGCGCCTGGATGCGCACCTCGATCGAATCCGCGGGGAAGGCGGCGGGGAAGCGGTCGCCCCACTCCGCCGCCACCACGGTCCCGGGCGCGATCCAGTCGAGCCAGCCCGCGGCCTCGAGCTCGCCCTCGCTCTCCACGCGGTAGAAATCGGCGTGCACGAGGTGGTGGGCGTGCGCCGCGGCCTCGTGGTGCGCGGCGATCACGAAGCTCGGGCTCGTGACCCGCGCGGGATCGATGCCGAGCCCCTGGGCGAGGCCCCGGACGAAGACGGTCTTCCCCGCGCCGAGGGGACCCACGAGCGCCACCACCAGGCCCCCCGCGTCGATCGCGCGCGCGAGGGCCTGCGCGGTGGCGGCGGTGTCAGCGGGGCTCCGGGAAAGGCAGTGCAAGATGCTCGCTCCGTACGGCGCAGCGGGCCGCAGCCCGCAGCTCCTCCATCGCCGGCGGCAGCTCCTCCGCGAGCTCCCCGGCGAGCAGCCCGGCGGATCCGCTCCGCCCCGCAATCCGGTCCCCAGCAAAGCCATGGATGAAGGCGCCGAGCGCCGCGGCCTCGAAAGCGTCGAGCCCCTGGGCGAGGAGCGCCGCCACCACGCCCGTGAGCACGTCCCCCGTCCCGCCGGTCCCGAGCGCGGGGCCACCGGTCGGGTTGATCCGCATGCGTCCGTCCGCCGCCGCAACGACGCTCGCCGCCCCCTTGAGCAGCACGACCGCGCCGGTGCGCTCCGCGAGCCGCCGCGCCGCCGAGGGCCGGTCGCGGTTCACGTCGGCGCCCGCGATCCCGAGGAGCCGCGCGGCCTCCCCCGGGTGGGGCGTCACGATAGTGGGCGCCCGCCGCGCCTTCAACGCGCCCGGGTCCGAGCCGAGGGCGAAGAGGCCGTCGGCGTCGAGCACGAGGGGCTTCTCCAGGCGCTTGACCAGGCCGCGCACGAGCGAGCACGTCTCGGCCGCGCGCCCGATGCCGGGGCCGAGCGCGAGCACGTCGCGCTCCCGGGCCAGGGCGAGGATCGCCTCCTCGGCCGCGGCGGCGAAGGCGTGCTCCTCCGTGTCGGCGACGGGCGCGGTCATCGCCTCGGTGCACTTCACCGCGAGGATCGGGTGCAGCCCCGCCGGGCACGCGAGCGTGACGAGCCCCGCGCCGGCGCGCAGCGCCCCCTGCACCGCGAGCGCCGCGGCGCCGCTCTTGCCGAGCGAGCCCGCGGCCACGAGCACGTGGCCGAAGCTCCCCTTGTGAGCGTCGGGCGGGCGCGCGGGCAGCCGCCGCCCCGCGCCCGCGCGCGTGAGCAGCTCGGCCGCGGCGCCCGCGCCCGGCGCGGCGTCCGCGATCCCGATCCGCGCCACCACGACGCGCCCCGCGAGCGTCCGGCCGGGCTCGAGGGCGAGGCCGAGCTTCGGGAGGCCCAGCGTCACCGTCACATCCGCGTGTACGGCGGCGCCGAGGGGCTGGCCCGTGTCGGCGTCGAGGCCGGAGGGCAGATCGACGGCGACCACCCGGGAGCCGTCCCGCGCCGCGCGCAGCCGCCGGATCGCCGCGGCCGCCGGCCCCGCGACTACGCGCGCGAGCCCCGTGCCGAAGATCGCGTCCACCACGACGCCGCCCTGGGGCGCGCGGAAGCGCGGCCCATCGATGGGGACGCGGGCGGCCCGCGCGCGCGCGAGGTTCGCCCCGGCGTCGCGGCTGAGCTTCGCCTCGGGCGCGACCAGGGCCGCGCGCACGGGGACGCCGAGCGCGTGGAGGTGGCGCGCCGCCACCAGGCCGTCGCCCCCGTTGTTCCCCGGCCCGCACACGACCAGCACGGCCGCCCCCGACGCGCGCAGCGCCAGCACCGCCTCCGCCACCGCGCGGCCGGCGCTCTCCATGAGGAGCTCCCCGGGCACGCCGAGCGTCTCGATCGTGTGGCGGTCGAGGGCGCGCATCCCCGCCGCCCCGACGAGCGGCCAGACCTCGAAGCTCACGCCCCGCCCTCCAGCACCACGTGCGCGATGCAGAGGTCGGCGTCGTGGGTGACGCTGAGCGCGGCGCGCACGACGCCCCGTTCGCGCGCCGCCTCGGCGGCGCCCGCGTGGAAGACGAGCGTCGGGGCGGCGCCGCGCGTCCGCACCACCTCGAGGTCGCGAAAGCGCGCGTGCGCGAGCCCGAGGGCGCGGCGCGCGGCGAGCTTCGCCGCGAAACGCACGGCGAGGCTCTCGAACCCGCGCCGCTTGCGCGCCGCGTAGGCGCGCTCGCCGGGGGTGAAGACGCGCTCCGCGAGGCGCGCGCCGAAGCGCTGCTCCACGCGGCGGAAGCGCTCGGTCTCCACGATCCCCACCCCGAGGCCGACGATGGCGAGGATCACCCCAGGCACTCGCGCAGGTCGCGGATGGCGCGGTCGAGCCCCACGAGGAGCGCGCGCGCGGCGACGCCCCGCCCCACGACCACGCGCTCCGCGACGGGCGCCGCGCCGAGCACGTCGGGCAGCGTGCGCGGACCGAGCCCGCCGGCCACGGCCACGTCGAGGCGCAGCTTCGCCGCGAGGCGCGCCGCGTCGCCGAGCCGTTCCAGCGCCGCGGCCCGCTCCTTGCCCGGCAGGTCGACCACCGCCGCGGTCCACAGGTCCACGCCGCTCAGGTCCGCGGCGTGGGCCGCCTTCACCGCCTCGGGCTCGGGCCGCACCAGCGCCGCCACCGGGATCCCCGCTTCGAGCAGCGTGCGCGCCACCGGCGCGAGGCTCGCCCCCCAGGCGCGGAAGTCGAGGGGCGCGCCGCTGCCGCGCTCGTCGCGCTCGAGGCTGGCCAGCACCACGCGTTCCGGGCGCACCTCGAGGGCGAGCTTCGTGAGCGGCTGGGTCGGCGCCATGCGCAGCTCGAAGCCGCGCGCCACGCGGCGCAGCTCGCGGACGTCGTCCTCGCCCGGGCCCGGCCCCTCCTCGGCGAGGGAGAGCGAGACGCCATCCGCGCCCGCCAGCTCCACCAGGATCGCCGCGGCGCACAGATCCGCGTCCTCCACGCCCGCGGCGTCGCGCAGCGCCGCGAGCGCGTCGAGGGCCACGGTGAGCCGGCGCATGCTTCAGGCCCCCAGCTCCCGCTCGAGCGTCCGCGCCAGATCTTGGGCGAGCTCGCGCACGCGGTCTTCGTCGGGGCCTTCCACCATGACGCGCGCCTTGGGCTCGGTGCCGCTGTAGCGCACCACCACGCGACCGCGATCCGCGAGCTCGGACTCCACCGCGCGCAGCCGCGTCTGGAAGCCGGGCAGGCTCTCGAGCGGGCGCTTCTCGGCGACCTGGAAGTTGATCAGCACCTGCGGGAAGCGCTCGATTCCCTTCACGAGCTCCGAGAGCGGACGTCCCGTGCGGCGCATGATCGCGAGGATCTGGAGCGCGGTCAGGAGGCCGTCGCCCGTCGTGTTGTGATCCAGGAAGATCAGGTGGCCGGACTGCTCGCCGCCGAGGTTGTAGCCGCCGGCGCGCATCGCTTCCAGCACGTAGCGGTCACCCACCTGCGTGCGCACCAGGCCGAGGCCGAGGCCGCCGAGCGCCTTCTCGAGGCCGAGGTTGCTCATCACCGTGGCCACCACCGCGCCGCCCTCGAGCAGGCCGCGCTCCGCGAGGTCGCGCGCCGCCACCGCGAGGAGCTGATCGCCGTCCACCAGGCGGCCCCGCTCGTCGATGAGCAGCACGCGGTCCGCGTCGCCGTCGATCGCGATCCCGAGGTCCGCGCGCACCTCGCGCACGCGCGCCACGGCGCGCTGGGGGTGCACGCAGCCGCAGCCCTCGTTGATGTTGCGGCCGTTCGGCTCGACGCCGAGCGCCACGACCTCGGCGCCGAGCTCCGCGATCACGGTGGGCCCCACCTTGTAGCCCGCGCCGTTCGCGCAATCGAGCACGACGCGCAGGCCGTCGAGCGTCAGGTCGATGGGAAAGGTCTTCTTCAGGAACACCACGTAGCGGCCCATGGCGTCGTCGATGCGCCGCACCCGCCCGATCCCCTCCGCCTCCGCGCGGTGCTGGGCCAGGCGCCCCGAGAGGATCAGCCCCTCGATGCGGTCCTCGATCTCGTCGGGGAGCTTGAAGCCGTCCTCGGAGAAGAACTTGATCCCGTTGTCCTGGTAGGGGTTGTGGCTCGCCGAGATCATCACCCCGGCGTCGCAGCGCATGTCGGTGGTGAGGAACGCCATGCCCGGCGTCGGCATGGGGCCCACGAGCATCACCTCCACGCCCATGCAGGAGATGCCCGCGGCGATGGCCTCCTCGAACATGTAGCCCGAGAGCCGCGTGTCCTTGCCGATGATGATGCGCGGCCGCCGTTCGCTCGGGCCGCGCCGGAAGACCGTGGCGATCGCCTGCCCCAGGGCGAGGGCCATCTCCACGGTCATCGGGTGCTGGTTCGCGCGCCCGCGGACGCCGTCCGTCCCGAACAGGCGCTGCCTGGCCGGCTCCGCCACCCCTCAGCCCCCCTTCTTCTTCGCGTCGGGCGGCCGCTTCTCGGCGGGCTGCGCAGCCGGCTCGGGCGCCGGCACCGGCGCGATCGCGACGCGCACGCGCACCGGGCTCGGTTCCTCCATCCACACGTTGCGCGGGCCGAGCGGCAGGCGCACCTCGCGCTCGACCGTCTGCTTCGCGCCGGCCAGGTTGATCGTCTCCGTGATCACCTCGTTGAGCCGCATCACCTCGCTGCGCGCGCCCGTGATACGCACCCGATCGGGCTCGACCGTCACACCCGTCACCTGGAAGCCCGCCTCGGGCTCGCCTTCCAGGTCGGGACGCACGCGCACCACCTTGCCGCCGCGCCGCTCGAACTTGACCATCACGCTGGAGGGCGAGCGGCTCACGACCTTCGCGCCGCGCGGCAGGTCGAACTGCGAGACATCCACCTCGTAGTCGGCCATGCCCTGCTTCGCCCCGGAGACGTCGAGGCGGTACTCCATCGCGCCCGGCGAGACGCCGCGCAGCGCGGCGCGGCTCCCCGAGACGCGCAGGTTCACCTCGCTCGTGCTGCGGTCGACGATCACGAGGTCCTCGGGGACTCCGCCGAACGCGATGGGGACGTCGAAGCCGCGCTCCACGCTCGAGGTGCCGCTCGCCACCACCCAGAGCAGGAGCGCGATGCCGAGCGCGAGGAGCTTGTAGCGGAGGTCCTGGAAGAAGCGCATCAGCTCAGCCCGTGCTGCCCGCGTCCGCGGCGCTGGCCGCCGAGGCGCGCCGCTCCGGGGTCTCGAGCGAGCCGGTCGGCGCCGGCGCAGCGTCCCCGCCCGGCTCACGCCGGCCGCTGGTGAGGAGGTCGCGCAGCGTCACGCGGAGCTGCGGCGCCTCCAGCCCGGAGATGAGCTGCCCCGCCACGACCACCGAGATCGAGGCGGTCTCCTCCGAGACCACCACCACCACGGCGTCGCTCTCCTCGGTGATCCCGAGGGCCGCGCGGTGCCGCGTGCCGAGCCCCTCCGGCAGGTCCGCGCGCAGCGTGAGGGGCAGGATCGACCCGGCGAACGCGATGCGCCCGTCCTGGATCACGACCGCGCCGTCGTGGAGCGGCGAGTACGGCAGGAAGATCGAGACCAGGATCTCCTTGCTCACCGCCGCGTCCAGCGGCGTGCCCGCCTCGATGAGGTCGTCGAGGCCCGTCTCGCGTCCCAGCACGAAGAGCGCGCCCACGCGCTTCTGCGCGAGGGTCTGCGCCGCCCGCACCACCTCCTCCACCAGCTGCGATTCCTGGCGCGCCGACTGCGACGGGAAGAAGCCGCGGCCCACGCGCGCCAGCGCGCGCCGGATGTCCGCCTGGAACAGCACGATGATGATGATCACCGCCGAGCCGAGGAAGTTGTCGAGCACGAAGGAGACCGTCTGGAGGCCGAAGGCCTGGGAGGCGAGGTAGGCGCCGATCAGCAGCAGGAGCCCCACCAGGATCTGCACGGCGCGCGTGCCCCGGATCAGGAGCAGCAGCCAGTAGATCCCGAAGGCCACCAGCAGGATGTCGATCGTGTCCGAGAAGGGGTCGAAGTTCGAGACGAGGAAGCTCCAGATGTCCCCGAAGAACCCGCGCAGCCCCGCGACCACCGCCTGGATCACGACGACCGCTCCCGCGCCCCGGCGAGCGCCCGGGCCACGCGCGCCGCGCGCGCTCCCGCTCCGGCGTCGTGGACGCGCAGCGCGTCGGCGCCGGCGAAGACCGCCACGGCGCACGCCGCGACGGTCGCGGCGTCGCGCGCTTCCACGGGATCCCCCGTGAGCTCGCCCAGGAACGACTTCCGCGAGGGCCCCACCAGCACGGGCAGGCGCAGCGCCGCGCGAATCTCCCCCACCCGCGCGAGGAGCGCGAGGTTGTGTCGGAGGCGCTTGCCGAATCCGATCCCGGGATCGACGGCGAGCCGCGCTTCGGGGATCCCCGCGGCGCGCGCGCGGGCCACGGACTCCGCGAGCTCCGCGCTGACCTCCGCCACCACGTCGTCGAAGCGGATGCCTTCCTGCATGGTGGCGGGCTCGCCGCGCAGATGGCCGAGCACGAGGCCGGCCCCCGCGCGCGCCGCGACCTCCGCGAGCGCCGGGTCGAAGCGCAGGCCCGAGACGTCGTTCACGAGGCGCGCGCCGGCGATGAGCGCCGCCTCCGCCACGGGCGCCTTGCGCGTGTCGATGCAGAGCGGCGCCTGCGTCCGCTTCGCCAGGGCTTCCAGCACCGGCACGACCCGGGCGATCTCCACGTCCGCCGTCACCTCCGCCGCGCCCGGCCGCGTCGACTCGCCCCCCACGTCGAGCACGTGCGCGCCGGCGGCGAGCAGGCGCAGGCCCGCCTGCACCGCGGCCTCCACGTCGGCGCCCTCGACGCCCCCCGCGCCGCGCACGAATCGCCCCCCGTCCGAGAAGGAGTCGGGCGTCAGGTTCAGCACCGCGACGATCGTCACGCGGCCTAGCGGGAAGACCGTCGATTCGGTCACGG